>JAPLKY010000036.1 GCA_026387805.1 Candidatus Krumholzibacteriia bacterium | reverse complement strand
CTTCATCGACGCGATCGACGCGGTATTTCTCGGGGATGGGGAGGATTCGCTCGCCGAGGCGGTCGCGGCGCTCGTGAGGCTCAAGGGGGCCCGCGCCGGGCGCACGGCCAGGCGGGAGGCGCTCGCGGGGATCGAAGGGGTCTACGTCGACGGGATAAGCTCCTCCGTCACGGCCCGGGCGCATCGTTTCGCGAGCGGCGATTTGCCGCGGCGGCCGATCGTGCCTTCGTCCGAGGTCGTCCACGAGCGTCTCGCGATCGAGATCATGCGCGGGTGCTCGCGCGGCTGCCGTTTCTGCCACGCGGGGATGTTCTATCGGCCGTGCCGCGAGCGTTCCGTCGAAGAGATCATGGAGGCGGTCGTCGAGGGGCTCGATGCGACCGGATGGGACGAGGTGTCGCTTCTCTCCCTTTCGTCGTCGGACTACTCGCGGCTCGACGAGCTGCTCGCGAGGCTCGTCCCCGAGCTCGAGCGGCGGCATGTGTCTCTCGCGCTCCCGAGCCTCAGACCCGAGACGATCACGGTCGCGATCGTATCGGCCTCCTCGACCGTGACGAAGTCGGGCTTCACGCTCGCGCCCGAGGCGGGGACGGAGCGGCTTCGGCGCGTCATCAAAAAGGATTTCAGCGAGGAGGACATCGTCCGCGGCGTCTCGAGGATTCTCGCGGGCGGCTGGCAGACGCTCAAGCTCTACTTCATGATCGGGCTTCCGACGGAGACGGACGAGGACCTGGACGGCATCGCCGTGCTCATCGAGCGGATCCTCGCCCTGCCGCGCAGACAGGGAAGGTTCAGTCTCGGCGTGTCGATCTCCCCCTTTGTTCCGAAGCCGCACACGCCGTTCCAGTGGGAGCGGCAGTGCTCTACGAGCGAGTTTCGCGCGAAGGAGGCGCATCTCGCCCGCTGCATCAAGAGCAGGTTCGTGAATCTGAGCCTCCGGGAGCCCACGATCAGCGTTCTCGAGGGAATCCTCGCCCGCGGGGACCGGCGCCTCTGGCCGGTGCTCCGCAGGGCCTACGAGCTCGGCTGCCGTTTTGACGGCTGGAGGGACGAGCTCAGGATCGAGCTCTGGGACAGGGCCCTCGCCGAGTGCGGCCTCGATCCCGCGGCGCTCATCGCGGCGCGGCCCCTCGACGAGCCGCTCCCGTGGGACGCCTTCGAGCTGCACGCCTCGAAGAAGCTCCTCCTTGCAGAACGTGACCGGGCATACGGGCCTGACGCTCTCGGCTCGGACCCAGTCGCAGAGCCTCCAATGGGTCCGCGCGCGAGAGCGTCAGGCCCCTCAGCGGCGTCAGGTGCGGACATTCCCGCGGAGGAGTCCATTGGAGGCTTTGCGACTGGACTCCGAGCGGGAATGTCCGCACCCTCGGGGCCCGGAGCGATGGCGTCAGGCCCCCACCCGGTGTTCCGGTACCGCGTGATGTTCGAGAAGCGGGGGCGGGCCCGGTTTCTCTCGCACCTCGAGATGCTGAACGTGATCCAGAGGGCTCTGCGCCGCTCGGGCCTGCAGCTCAGCTTCTCCGAGGGATTTCACCCGCATCCGAAGATTTCCGCGGGTCCCTCGCTCGCCGTCGGGATGGAAGGTTTCGGCGAATTTTTCGACGTCGAGCTTCTCGAGCGGGTCGAGCCGACGCCGGAGCTTCTCAATCGGTTCCTGCCGCCGGGCCTATCGATAACGGCTTGCGCCGGGCCGTTTTCCCGCCAGGAGGGGAAGCTCCCGCAGGAGGTTCGGTTCACCTATGCGCTGCATTTCGAGGCCCTGAGGGCGCTCCTGAAATCATGGAGCCCCTCAAGCGAAATGTTGTCCCCAGCGGAGCGCATGTGGTATCTTCTCGCAAAAGAGCTTGGAACCGTCGGAAACCTCGATATATTCGAATGCGGAGCACCGGCGGATCCGGCTCCATGGTTTGAGGCCGAGTGGAGGCGCATGTTCGAGCGAGGCGCCTCCGTCAAGAACGAGAAGGGTAAAGAGCGCTCGTGCGCCGGCTGCGCCGTGCGGCTTATCGAAGCCGCCGCGCACGATTCCAACGGCGCGCCGGATGGCGCCTCTCTCGATCTCGTTCTTCCCGGGGCGGAGGGCGCCCCCCGGCCCCAGGATTTGCTACAGGCATTCATGCCGAAAAATATCGCCTCGCTCGTAAGGATTCAAAGGCTGGAGATACGGTACAAATGCGGAGAAGATATCAAAGGTCCCGTAGAAGCGATCGGGGCGAAGCGCCCAAAAATCTGAAAACCCAGATTCTGATCAACTACACCGCCCGCGAGGTGCGCATCGCGATTCTCGAGGAGCGGGAGCTCGTCGAGCTCCTCATCGAGCGCGAGGACAGCCGCCACACGGTGGGCGACATCTTCCTCGGTCGCGTGACGGCGGTGATCCCGGGCATCCAGGCTGCGTTTGTCGACATCGGCCAGGAGAAGGCGGCGTTTCTCCACGTGAGCGACGTCTCGACGGGGGCGATCGATCCCGAGCTTCTCGACGACGAGGACGACAAGTCGCGGGGACGCAAGGACAAGGATCTCCCGCCGATCGAGAACCTCCTCAAGAAGGGGCAGGACATCCTCGTCCAGGTGCGCAAGGAGGCGATCGGCACGAAGGGCCCGCGGATCTCGTCGGAGATCTCGCTTCCCGGCCGATACGCGGTTTATATGCCCGGCCTCGATCACATCGGCGTGAGCAAGAAGATCGAAGACCGCCGCGAGCGGGCTCGTCTCAAGACCATCGTGAAGAAATACCGGCCCGAGGGAGCGGCGATCATCGTCCGCACGGCGGGCGAGGGAGTCGACAACGACCAGCTCAGGGACGACATCAAGTACCTCGAGAAGGTCGCGCAGGAAATCAAGGAGAAGAGCGAGCACGCCGCACCTCCGGCCCTCATTCACGAGGACGTCGATCTCACGATCTTCGCCATCCGGGATCTCTTCTCGGAGAGCGTGGAATCGATCATCATCGACAACAAGGAAGAGTTCGAGCGGCTCCGCAATTATTTCAAATCGTTCGCTCCGCAGCTCGCCGCGCGCGTGCGGCACTACGAGGAAAAGACCCCGATCTTCGATTTCTACGACATCGAGGGGGACATCGAGAAGATCCTCGAGAGCAAGATCTGGCTCAAGAAGGGCGGCTACATCATCATCGAGCACACCGAGGCGCTCGTCACGATCGACGTCAACACGGGACGCTTCGTCGGGAAACGCGACCAGGAGGAGACGATCCTCGAGACGAACATGATCGCCGCGAAGGAAGTCGCGCGGCAGCTCAGGCTCCGCGACATCGGCGGGATCATCGTCATCGATTTCATCGACATGGAGGTCGAGGAGAACCGCCGCAAGGTCTACAACGAGTTCCGCAACCTGCTCCGCAAGGACCGCTCGCGCGTGCGCGTCTATCCGATGAGCGATCTCGGCATCATCGAGGTGAGCCGCAAGCGCGTTCGGCCGAGCCTGCTTCATTATTACAGCGAGGAGTGCCCGTACTGCACGGGACGCGGCAAGGTGCTGAGCCTCGAGTCGATGGCGATGAAGGTCGAGCACTGGATCAGGCGAATCGGCGGCGGGAAGAGACGGGAAAGCGGGATCGTGTTCAAGCTCAATCCCGTGGTCGGCGTCTTTCTCCGCGAGGAGCGCGCCGAGAACATGAACGAACTCGCCAACACGTACCGCGTTCGCGTCGAGATCATCGACGACCCGCGCCTGCACCGGGAGGACTTCGAAATCACTTCTCTCGACGGGGAGCGGAACCTCAAGGCGGCGTTCGAATAGGCGGACCGCGGCGCCGGCCCCGGCCCGCCCGGGCGTTCACGTACCTGGGCTGGAGGTGGCATATGAAGCGCTGGGTTGGATTCGCGGCGATCCTTCTCTCGCTCGCGTTCACCGCGGGTTGCCCCTACACGTCGAAGGTGCCTCTCGGATTCCCCGACCGCCAATCGTTCGATCCGCGGCTCGTCGGGTTCTGGATGGGTTACGGCACCGAGGGGGATTCGACGATGATCCGGGTGCTTCCGTTCAACGACGCGGAGTACTACGTCGAAATGGATGAGCAGGACAAAGAGCCGAGCCGCTACCGGGCGTTCGTATTTGATATCGGCGCTCAGCAATTCCTCCACTTCAATGAGCTATCCAAGGACGGCGCGCCGCCCGAGTATTGCTTCGCGCGCTACGCATTCTCCGCGAGCGGCGAGCTTTCGCTGAGGTTCGTCGGAGAGAAGATCGTGCCGAAACCCCTCGCGGCGGACCCCAAAGCGCTCAAGGCGTTTCTCGCCTCGCACCTCGGCGATCCGGCGCTGGACGACGAGGATGTGAGGCTTTTGCTGAGGAGGAGACCATGAAGAAGTACGGTGCGGAGTTCTTCGGGACTTTCTGGCTCGTTCTCGGCGGATGCGGAAGCGCGGTGCTCGCGGCTGCGTTTCCGGGTCTCGGCATCGGTTTTCTCGGCGTCGCGCTCGCATTCGGCCTCACGGTGCTCACGATGGCCTTCGCCATCGGGCACATCTCGGGCTGTCACTTGAATCCCGCTGTCTCCATCGGTCTCTGGGCGGGCGGCCGGTTTCCCGGCAAGGATCTCGTTCCCTACATCGTGTCCCAGGTGATCGGCGCGGCCGTCGCGGGAGGCGTCCTCTACGTCATCGCGAGCGGGACTGCCGGCTTCGATCTGTCCGCCGGTTTCGCCTCGAACGGCTACGGGGAGCATTCGCCCGGCGGGTATTCGCTCGTCGCGGCCCTCGTCTGCGAGATCGTCATGACGATGATGTTCCTCCTCGTGATCCTGGGCGCGACCGACAAGCGGGCGCCGCAGGGCTTCGCGCCGATCGCGATCGGTCTTTGTCTCACGCTGATTCATCTGATCAGCATTCCCGTGACGAACACCTCCGTGAATCCGGCGCGGAGCACCGGTGTCGCGCTCTTTGCCGGCGGCTGGGCTCTCGGCCAGCTGTGGCTGTTCTGGGTGGCTCCGATTATCGGCGCGCTCCTCGGAGCGGCGGTGTACCGGTTCGTGGGCGCCGCGGAGAAGTGAATGCCGGCGGCCGCAGTCAGGCGGCGGCCGCCGACCCTTTGCTCATCCGGCCTTCGGTAAATTCTTCAGCTCTCCGAGCGGGCGCGCGATGGCCTCGTCGGAAAGCGCGCAATCGGATATCCTTCCCCGAAGGTATTCCTCGTAGGCGGCAAGGTCGAAGTGACCGTGCCCGCTGAGACCGAAGAGGATGGTACGCGCCTCCCCGCGCATCTTCGCCTCGTTCGCCTCGTCGATGGCCGCCCTGATCGCGTGGGCGGACTCGGGAGCCGGGAGAATTCCCTCGCTCTTCGCGAAGGCGACGGCCGCGGCGAAGACCTCCGTCTGTCCGTACGCCTTCGCCTCGACCAGCCCTTTCCGCACGAGCTCGCTGAGGAGCGGGCTCGCCCCGTGATACCGCAAGCCTCCCGCATGGATCGCCTCCGGTATGAAGGTGTGGCCGAGCGTGAACATCGCGAGGAGCGGCGTGAGCTCAGCCGTATCTCCGAAGTCATAGGCGAATGTTCCCCGCGTGAGCGTCGGGCACGCCGCGGGCTCGACCGCGACGGCGCGAAGCGCGCGTCCTTCGAGCTTGTCCTTCAGGAAGGGGAAGGCGAGCCCGGCGAAATTGGAGCCCCCGCCGACGCAGCCGACGACGACGTCGGGGTAGTCCCCCGCCGCCGCCATCTGGCGTTGGGCCTCCTGTCCGATGACGGTCTGATGGAGAAGCACGTGATTGAGAACGCTCCCGAGGGCGTACTTCGTCGTGCCGCTCGAGGCGGCGTCGCAGACCGCTTCGCTGATTGCGATGCCGAGGCTCCCCGACGTGCCCGGGTAGCGCTCGAGCATCGACCGCCCCGCAATCGTCTCGCGGCTCGGGCTCGCGTGGACCTTCGCTCCCCAGACCTCCATCATGATGCGACGGTACGGCTTCTGCTCGTAGCTCGCCTTCACCATGTACACCGTGCACTCGAGGCCGAAGAGGTTGCAGGCGAAGCTCAGCGCGGAGCCCCACTGCCCCGCCCCCGTTTCGGTGGCGAGCCTCGTGACCCCCTCACGGCGATTGTAGTACGCCTGCGCGATCGCCGTGTTCGGCTTGTGGCTTCCCGTGGGGCTCGTCCCCTCGTACTTGTAGTAGATCCTCGCGGGGGTGCCGAGCGCCTCCTCGAGCCGGCGCGCGCGGTAGAGGGGAGTGGGGCGCCAGAGGGCGTAGGCCTCGAGCACCTCCTCGGGGATTGCGACGTAACGCTCCCGTGTCACTTCCTGCTCGATGAGCGCCATGGGGAAGATGGGCGCGAGATCGTCCGGTCCGATCGGCTTTCCCGTCCCGGGGTGGAGCACGGGAAGAAGCGGCTCGGGGAGGTCCGCCGCGATGTTGTACCAGCGTTTCGGCATCTCCCGTTCGCTCAGATTGAATTTAATCCGTTCCATCGCGCGTACCTCCTTTCTCGCCGGCATCCCTCGCCGGCGGCTCAGCCGCTATCCGCCGGTGTTTCAATCGTCGAAATGAAACGTCGGCTCTTCGTAGAATCTGATCCGTCGCTTTCGAATCTTGTCCACGATCATCTCGTGGAGCGCCCCCCGGGCCTCTTCGAGGCTTCCTTCGCTCCGCAGGAGGGGGAGGGGAATGCCGAACGAGAGCATTCTCTTCGGAACGCTGAAGCGCGTGACGCCGCTCGGGAAGAGAACCTTCTCGACCGCCATGTGGAGAACGTCCGATTTGGAGAACGGCGGGTAGCAGATGAGGGCCGAGAATCTCGGATAGTTCGCGACGAGATCGTTCAGGTTCGTGTAGCTCACCCGGTCCATCGCCCCGGTGGGGCTCAGGTGCCGCGCGATGCGACGAATCGCCTCCACCCGCTGCTGCGTCGTTCCATCGACGATGACGGCGAGGCACCTGCGGTCAGGCAGCACGACGACGCAGCCCCAGTCTTTCTCGTAATGGGGGATGAAGTCCCCCGCCTGCGTGAATCCGCCCTCGAAGGCGACGACGCGCATGGAGGAGGAGAGAATGTTGACGACGTCCTCCGGCGCGAGCCCTTCGAGCTCATGGTGCCACGTGGAGAGGCCGAGCGCCTTGTCGTCGAGGTTCACCTCCTGGATCGGCACGAAACGGCACCCGAGCTTTCTCAGCGCTTCATACCGGTTCACGCCGTCGAGCAGCAGATGGGAGACCTCCCCATGATCCTTTGCCGCCATGAGCGGGTGTCTGATGAACCCGTCGGCTTCGATCCGCGCGCGGATCGCCGCGCCGCGCCGATTGTCCGCCTCTTCATGGAGAAGAAGGGCGTCGACGCCGATGAGCATCAGCTTGGGGAGCTTTCCGACTTCCAAAGCCAGATGTTCCGCTCCAAACTCTTCCATAGGGGTCTCGCCTCCTTTGCGGGACAATAAAAAAGAGATCACGACGTTTCGTGATCCCTCGATAATGCGGGTCGGGACGCAGGAAACGCCACAGTGTTCCCTGCGTCCTATTTCGAGCAGGGCACACCTATGTGCAGGTGCACCACCAGTTGTTTATGCTTAGCAACGTAATCATCATCCATAAGTGTAGCACGATTCAAGCGGCATTTTCAAGCGGTAAATAGGCTCTCAAATAGGCTCTCAATCGGCTTTTTGCTCTTGAGTCGTATCAATTTGTCTGCTACCAATGTACTTTGAGTTCAGAATCAGAAGGAGGAGACGATGAAGAAGCTCTACTGCATTTTCCTAACGCTCGTGGTCGCGGCGATCGTCGCGGCCGCTTCACCGGCGCAGAACGAGTGCTCGGTCCCGGTTGCCCAGGCGGACACGACCGGCAGGGGAGAGGTTGTACCCCAGGTCGAGCTCAAGACGGACACGGCCTTCGCGTACTGCGCTCTCGAGATGACCGGGAGCTACGATCAGCACGAGGCGGCTTTCGGGAAGCTCTACCAGGAGGCCATGAACCAGGGGATCTATGGCGGCATGCCCTTCGGGATCTACTGGAACAGCCCCGCGAACACTCCGGTCGAGCAGCTCAAATGGGACGTGGGCTTCACGCTGCCGCCCGGCAACGCGCCCAAGCCTCCGCTCGCGATCAAGAAGTGGGACTTCACGACAATGGCCTCGCTCAAATACCGGGGCGTGTTCGGCGGCGAGGAGATGGGAAACGCCTATGGCCGCATCTACAAATGGATCGGCGAGAACGGCTATCAGCCGTCGGGCCCGATGATGGAGGTATTCCTCAACACTCCGTCGCCGGACGAAAAGGGCGTGCTCTTCGGCAGCGTCGAGATCATCGTGCCGGTCCAGAAGGCGCCCCCGGCGAAGGACGCGAAGGTGAAATAGCGGACGCCCCGGGAGAAAAGCGCCGGGTGGGGCGCAGGCGGTCGAGGCGAGCGCGGGCGGCACATGCACGTCTACGAGGAGACCGGCATCGCCGAGGCCATGCGCTGCGTCATGCTGAACGACAGGCTGCTCGGCGTCGGCGTGAAAGAAGCCCGCATGGAGATCCTCGGCGGAATGATGCCGAAGGACGACACGTTCAGGCGGGCGAACCTCGAAAGGGCCTACGAGCTCGGAAGATCCTTCTAATTGCAGGATTCATAAAAGCATCGTTAATCGGCTATTATTCATCGAATATCAATAAATAATGCTTGACAATCGATGAAATGGCGAATATGATCCTCCTGTGGATGTCGAGAACGACTGCTCTATCCAGGAGGATTGAGAAATGAAAAGAATAAGGGTTCTTGCACTCGGAGCGGCGCTCGTTTCGAGCCTGCTCTTTTTGGGGACGCCAGCCGCGGATGCCTGCTCGAGCTTCCTGATGCGCAACGGCACGCAGCTCCTTTTCGGCAGGAATTTCGATTTCTTCCTCGACGGCGGATACGTCATGACGAACCAGAGCGGCGTCGCCAAGCAGGCCCTCATTCCGAACTCGCCGAAGCCGGCCCGGTGGATATCGAAGTACGGCAGCATCACCTTCAACCAGGTGAGCAAGGAGTATCCGTACGGCGGCATGAATGAGGCGGGGCTCGTCGTGGAGAACATGTGGCTCGATTCGAGCACGTTCCCGGTTCCCGACGAGCGCGCCCCCATCGCGGAGCTCCCGTGGATCCAGTACCAGCTCGACAACTGCGCGACCGTCGACGAGGTGATCGCGACGGACGGGATCATACGTATCATTCAGGCGAGCCCTCCCATTCACTTCTTCGTTGCGGACCGCGCGGGAGACGCGGCGACGATCGAGTTCGTCGACGGGCGGACGGTCGTGCACCGGGGCGCGGATCTCGCCGTGCCGGCGCTGGCCAACAATACGTACGACGAGTCGATGGAGTATCTGAGAGGCCACAAGGGCTTCGGAGGGTCGAAGGAGATCAAGAGCACCTGGGAGTCGCTCGACCGGTTCGCCACGCTCGCCTCGATGATCGAAGACCGCGGCGTCGTCCGCCGCGGCAAGGAAGTAGATTGCGCGTTCAAGATGCTCGACGCTGTGGCGCAGGGGAAGGGGACGGTCTGGAGCGCCGTGTACGACCTGAAGCGGCTGAGGATTCATTTCAAGTCGGTGGGGAACGGGGACGTGCGGATCGTCGATCTCGATGGATTCGATTTCAGCTGTGCGGCGCCTGCGCTCGTGTTCGATATCGAGGCTCCCGCGAAGGGCGACATCACCGGGCGCTTCGAGAGCTACACTACCGAGCTCAACCGGGGCACAGTGAAGCGCACCTTCGCCCGCTATCACGAGAACAATTTCATGATGGGAGTGACCGATGAAATGCAGGAATATCTTGCGCAGTTCCCTGCGATGCTCAAGTGCGGTCAATAACAGGAGGTCGATATGAGAGTCTCGAATCTATCTTCGCTTACGGTGCTGGCCAAGGTGGTGATCTATATCGCCTTCGGGGCCTCCCTGCTCGTGATCCTCTCTTCGGTCGGGTCGTTCATCTACATGATGTCGAACGCCGACGATCTCAGCAAGGTCGTGGCGACCGAGATGTACGAGCTGCCCGCGATCGCGCGCGATCTCGACGGTAACGTATGGCAATCGGAGAACGGCGAGATCAAGTTCAGGCTCCATAAGCTCTATGGAGAGTTCTCGTACCTGAATATGTCGAAGACGCTTGTGCTCGTCATATTCTTCAGGATCCTCGTTCTGTGCGCGCTTTTCTTCGTCGGCGTCGTGCAGATGGTGAACATCTTCGAGGACGTGAGCCAGCGGAAGCCGTTCGCCCGCGAGAACGCGGGGCGACTCCGCATCGTCGGATACGCGATGGCCGGGGGCGCGATTTTCAAGTTCGTCATGCAGATGGGAACGTTCCTTCTCTTCAAGAACGAGATCACGATGAGCGGCGCCGAGACCCCGTGGCTCTGGCTTCTCAGGGAGACGTTCAACTGGGGGCTTCTCGCCGGCGGTCTCGTCGTGCTCGTGATATCCGAGGTGTTTCGCCTCGGCAACAAGCTCCAGGAAGAGCAGGAATTGACGGTGTGAGGTCGTTATGCCTATCATAGTGAATCTCGATATGCAGCTCGTGAAGAGGAAGATGAGGCTCACCGAACTCGCCGAGCGCGTAGGCGTAACGATCGCGAACCTCTCGATCCTCAAGCAGGGGAAGGCCCGGGCGATACGATTCTCGACGCTCGAGGCGATTTGCCGGGAGCTCGACTGCCAGCCGGGGGATATACTCGAGTATCAGCCGCCGCCCAAGGATGGGCCGACGATACGCGACGGGATGGAGTTCATCGCCTGAGCGATGCGCGGGCAGCGGTAGCGACTCCGCGCGAATGGTCTTTGCCAGAGGAGGATGTCATGTTGCAACGAGTTCTGGTCGCGGGGATTCTCGGTGCAATTGTGCTCATGGCATGGACGTTCGTGGCGGGTGCCATCCTCGGGTTCAACGTCAAAGTGAGAATGAACCGGATTCCGAATGAGCGCGCCGTGTATGAGGTTCTCAAGGCGAACGTCGTCGCGCCGGGAGCGTATATCGTCAATCCTGAGGTCGTGCCCGGGACGGGATACCCGCCCGGCGAGCCGGTATTCGGGCTGCAGTACGCGGGATTCGGGCACGAAGCGGCGGGCAAGGCGGTTCTTGCTGATCCCGCCATCGCGCTCGTTTCGTGTCTCATTGTGGCCTGGCTTCTCTCGAAGGCTTCGCTCCGCGTTCTCTCGAGCTACTCCCGGAAGGTCTGTTTCGTTGCCGGTATCGGCCTTCTCATTGCCGTATTCGTCGACCTTCCGAAGTACGGTATCGGCGGCTACCCCGCGAAATCGGCCCTGCTGCTCGCGGCCTATGATATCATCTCGTGGACGCTCGCCGGCCTCGTGATCGCGCGGGTCATGCGGACGCCGGCGGATGTGCCGGAAGGTTCATGAACCGGACGCCCATGTCCTTCAAGACGACTATTCAAGCGCTATCCCGTCGAGGCTGAAGCTGAAAGAGCCGGGTTTCGGGCCGGCGGTAAGCCCTATGGCCGTGATCTGAGCGCTATCGAGATTCGGAAAATCGCCGAAGGCGAAGCTGAACTGCCGCCACTCGGCGCCGCAGACGAACGATTTGGAAGAGGGCATGTAGCCGGTTTCCTTCGTATAGAGCAGGATCTGGTACGTCTGCCCATCGCCCCGAGCCCAAAAAGTGATGCCTTTTCCCCTCGAGAGATCGGCCGGCGCAAACGGTTTGCCGGCGGGGAACATGATGATGCCGCTCCAGGCGAAGGCGACACCGGCAACGACTTCGCCGGATAGTGCCAGACAATGCTGGCTGTTGTTCGCTCCGCCTGCCGCGATCTTGAGCTCGACCACGGACTTTCCGCCCATAATAGCGTCGGTCGACTCCAGCCAACCGGAACCGAAACGGCTGCCGAGGGCGCCATTTTCGAAATCGCTGATCATGCCGGGAGACAGTTCGGCGA
>JAPLKY010000053.1 GCA_026387805.1 Candidatus Krumholzibacteriia bacterium | reverse complement strand
CGGGAGAGATCGGCGCGATCCATTGGATTCCCGAATTCGGCGTGGAGATCATCGTTCCCGTCATTCCCCGTCTGAGCGTCGGCGTGGGAGGCGGAATCGTTTTCGGCAAATCGAGCTACCTGCTGCAAACCAACCTCGGTTCATTCTCGTACGAGCACCGCATGAGAGCCTACCCCGTGACGGCCGCCGTGTTCGCGGATCTCCCGAAGCTGCCGTTCGCAAGGCCCTACGTCTATCTCGGGGGGGGCGCGTACGACGTACAATTGACGTTCGAAGAGAGCGCGAGCGGCGGATTATCCGAGGACGAGGCGAGCGAAGAGCTCCAGAAGTGGGGATTCGGTCTCCATGGGGGCGCGGGGCTTTCCTTCGATATCGTTCCCAGGGTGCAGTTCGAGCTCGGCCTGAAGTGGCGTTGGGCGGTCGTAAAGGGATTCGAGGGAACCCGCAGGGATTCGGAGGGGAACGCGACGAGCGTCTTTCTCGCCTCCTACAGTGACGCGGGCGGCCGACGGTACTTCAGGCCCGAGCCGACGGCCGACAAGGGTACCTTCGCCGAAGGTTCGGTGGATCTGAGCGGTTTCTCGTTCATGCTCGGACTCGCCGGTTCCTTCTAGAGGAGCGGAATGGACCTGAGGCGCTTTCCGCGGACCTTCTGGGCGGCCAATACCATCGAGCTCCTGGAACGGATCGCGTATTACGGGATGAACATCATCCTCGCGATCTATCTCGCGAGGCGCGTCGGATTCGATACCGCGTCCGCGGTGACGATCACGGGAATCTTCATATCGTCGCTGTACCTCCTGCCTATCCCCGCGGGCGCCATCTCGGACAAGATGGGTTTCCGCAACGGACTCCTGATCGCCTTTTCGCTCCTCGCCCTGGGGTATGGGGCGCTCGGGGCGTTTCCCGCGAAAGGGACGGTTCTCTTCTCGCTCGCCCTCATTGCCGTGGGCGGGGCGTTCGTGAAGCCGGTGATCTCGGGCACGATCAAGAAGACCTCGCCGGGAGACCTTTCCAAGATCGGATTCTCCATCTTCTACATGATGGTCAACGTCGGCGGATTCACGGGAAAGATCGTCGCCAAGGCGCTGAGGCAGGATCTCGGCGGCTGGCTCTCGCAATCGAACCGGTCCGCGCTGCAGGACTGGGTGCGCCTGCACGTGCCCCCCCTTTCCGTGACGGAGGAGATCGCCTCGCGGGCGGCGGCGCAGAATCCGCCGATGTCTCCCGAATCCTTCGTCGATATGCTGAAATGGCAGGGCTTCGGGATGCAGGTCATCTGTTTCTTCTCGATGGCGGTCGCGCTCGTCGCGCTGCTCTTCGCCGCGTTCGTGTACCGGGAGCCCGACCGGTCCGGCGAGCCGGCTCGCTCGACGAAGCAGACCTTCGCCGATATGGTCCGTCTGCTCTTCGACGGGAAATTCATGGCGTTCATCCTGATCTTTGCCGGTTTCGACCTGATGTTCTGGCAGCTCTATCTCTCCGTGCCGCTCTACATCGTCCGGCATATCTCGGAGCGTGCGCCGATGGAGTGGATCGTCGCCATCAATCCGGGGATGATCATTCTCTTCCAGATGCCGGTTGCATGGGTCGTGCGGAAGATGAAGCCGATCGGGGCCATGGGGCTCGGGATGGGCATTTCGACCTTCGCCATGATCCTGCTCGGGCTCATGCCGACGCTCGGGGGCGCGTGCCTCGCGATCGCGGTCTTCGCTCTCGGCGAGATGACCTTCGCTCCGCGGTTTCTCGACTATGTCGCCGGAATGGCGCCGAAGGGCAAGGTCGGTCTCTACCTCGGCTATTCGTATCTGCGGAGCTTCATCGCGAACGCGGCGGGGGCGCGTCTGACCGGCGAGCTCGTCGAACGGTACGTGCCGGAGACGGGAGTACGGGAACCGTACAAGATGTGGTTCACGTTCGCGGCGATCGGGGCCATCGCGCTCGTCGCGCTTTTCGCGTATAACCGGTTCATCGCGAATCGACCTGCGGGGGAGGGGGGGATCTCCTCGTAGCCATGGCGTACGCACGTCTCACGGCGCTCGACGTTTTCATCATAGCGGCGTACCTCGTCGTTTCCTTCGCCATCGGCATCGTGCTGAGGAAGCGGGCGACGCGGAACACGGAGGAGTACTTCGTCTCGGGCCGCTCGCTCCCCTGGTGGCTGATCGGGACGTCGATGGTCGCCACCACCTTCGCCGCCGACACGCCGCTCGTCGTGTCGGGTCTCGTCGCGAAAGGAGGGATATGGCAGAACTGGCTCTGGTGGCAGTGGGGGATCGGCGGGATCGTTACGGTATTCCTCTTTTCCCACCTGTGGCACCGGGCGCGGATCACGACCGACGCCGAGTTCGTCGAGCTTCGCTACGACGGAAAGCCGGCCGCCATCCTGCGGTGCTACCGGGCGATCTGGTTCGGGATCCTGCAGAACGTGCTCATCATCGCCTGGGTCATGCGCGCGATGGTGAAGATCATCGTCGTTATCATGGGGTGGGACGAGACGAAGACGATCATCGGAATGGACGCGGAAGCATTCACCGTCCTCGCTCTTTTCATCGTCACGGTGGGCTACACGACGATCTCCGGCCTCTGGGGAGTGGTGATCACGGATTTCTTCCAGTTCATTCTCGCCATGGGAGGCTGCATCGCGACGGCGGCCCTCGCATTTCGCGCGGCCGGCGGCTGGGGTCCGATCCGGGAGGCAATCGCCGCGCATGGATTCCCCGTCGACGGGACGTTTCGGATCATTCCTCAGGCGGCATCCCTCGCCGCGGCGAATCCCTTCACCGAGTTCCTTGTCCTCGTCCTCGTCGTATGGTGGGCATCCTATACGATCGATGGGGGCGGGTATCTTGCCCAGAGGCTCTTCGCCGCGAAGAACGAGCGGCACTCCGTTTTTGCGTACCTCTGGTTCAGCGTCGCCCACATCGCCCTGCGCCCGTGGCCGTGGATCGTCGTGGGCCTGTGCGGCATGGCGCTCTTCGGCAAGGTCGACGATCCCGAGCGCCTGTACCCCATGGTCATGCGCGCGGTCCTGACTCCCGGACTCTTCGGTCTCATGCTTGCGTCGTTCTTCGCTGCATTCATGTCGACCGAGAGCACGCAGCTCAACTGGGGCTCTTCCCTCATGGTGAACGATCTGCTTCGGCGCTTCGTCTGGAGGGGCAGAACGGAACGGCAGTATCTCGTGGCGGCGCAGGTCTCGGTGATCGTCCTCGCCGTCCTGGGAGCCCTGGCCTCGTTCGCCGTCAAGGACATCTCCTTCGCGTGGAAGCTCATCATCTCGGTGACGGCCGGCGTCGGTTCCGTATACGTGGCGAGGTGGTACTGGTGGCGGGTCAACGCGTGGTCCGAGATCTCCGCCATGGTGACGGCGCTCGTCGCGACGTTCGCGCTCGGGATATGCTCGGACATTCCCCGTTTCAGCGGCGCGGCGTGGGTAAGGTTCCCCTATTCGATGGCGCTCACCGCTTTCGCGGCCATGCTCGTATGGATCGTGGTGACCCTGCTCACGAGGCCGGTCGGCCGCGATCACCTGAACCGGTTCTACGAGCGCTGCCATCCCGGCGGGCCGGGGTGGAAGGCCTTCAGGAGCGGGGCGCCCGGCGTCTCATCCGCGGGATCGGGCTCGCGCACGGCATTCAGGATCGTGTGCGGCGTCGCGGCGCTGTACCTCGCTCTCTTCGGCATCGGCAATCTCGTTCTCGGCGATCCCGTCCCGGGCTTCCTGCTTCTCGCCGGCGCCTTCGTCGCCGGGCTCGCGCTGTTCATGTCGATGCGTCCGTCGCGATCCGCCCGCGAGCGATAAAAACCATTATCATTGAGCGCCGCCATCCTGTTATATTTTAGATCAGGGAACGTGGGGAATCAACGAGACACCGCGGATCGGGGAGGTACCGGAGTGAATTCGAAAATCGGGACACGATTGCTTTTCGGGGCGACGCTCGCGATCCTCGTTGCTGTGTTCGGATGCTCCGAGGATACGATGATCGGAGCGGGCACCGCAAACAAGAGTCCCGAGGTGTGGCTTTCGAGCGGACCCGTCGAAGGGACGACGACGGGATATCAGGTGCATTTCTACTGGGGGGGATGGGACCCCGACGGCGAGATTCGATGCTTCGAGTACGTCGTGGTCGACGGCTACCCCCTCGGTTTTCATCGCGAGGATACGACCGGGCTGGATAAATGGCGCAAGAGCTCCTCTTTCGACAGCATATTCAAGGTGTCGGCCGACGATTCGGCGAAGGAGGTGGATTACGGCAACTATGCGTACACGCATTACAGCAAGACGCACACCTTTTTCATCAGGGCGGTCGACCTCGAGGGGAAACGCTCCGATCCCGTGTATCGATCGTTCACCGCGTGGACCCTGGCCCCCTTTATCGAGATCACCATGCCTCGCCCGCCGAGCAACCGGAACCAGACGGTATCGCTCGGCAAGGTCATCAAGTGGGAGTGGCGGGGAACCGATCCGATCGATTCGCCGGAAAATACCCAGGATCCCGACTCGATACGCTACCTGTACCACCAGCTGATCACCCCATCCGGCAACGACAGCTCCGAGTTCGATATCATCCTGGACCTGAATGAGCATCCCTGGCGCTACGAGGGAGACTGGAGCCCGTGGATCTCCTACCGCGCGCCGGGGGATTCGGGCCGCTCGACGTGGCTCGGGGACGATGAGATTCTCACGCTGACGAAAGCGCACATCTTCGCGGTGCAGGCGAAGGACGAGGCGGGGGCGGTCACCGCGATCTTCACGCGGGGAGTGAACGTACGGCAGTTCATCGTATCGGTCACCGCGTTTCCGTTTCTGACCATCACGGAGCCGTATCTCGGAGGATTTCGGTTCACAGGGACGAATCTGCGTGCCGAGAAGCGCGATCTCCCGCCCGGGGTGCCGCTCAACTTCCGGTTCTTGGGGGATGCCTCCGAATATGGCGGCGAGATCGTCTGCTTCCAGTACGGGTGGGACGTCGCGGATCTGAACAATCCGAGCGATTGGGGTTCGGATTGCAGCCCGTTCAATCGGGGCTGCACGGCGATCTGGTACTCGGGAGTGCATACGCTCTTCGTGCGATGCGTGGACAACTCGGGCTCGGAGACCCTCGGGCTGATCGAGATCAACATCGTGCCGTTCACGATGGACCGCAACCTGCTGTGGGTGGATGACTTTCCGTCGAGCAATTTCTCTCAGCAGGACTATGCGATGCCGAGAGAGGACGAGCACGATGCGTTCTGGGTCGCTCTCTGCCGGCGCGCGAGCGGATTCGATCCGACGCGGGACGTGTACGATGCCGCCAGCGGCGGATCCAATTTTTCTCCGCCGAAGATATCCCTGATCGGTCGGTACAAGAATATCGTCTGGAGCTACTCGTCCGATCTCACCTCGATCTGCTGGGATGACATCGTTCGATTCACCCTGGAATCCCAGATCGAGACCGGGAGCCAGCTCGTCGTCAACTACCTCTCGATATTCCTCGCGAAGGGAGGGCATCTCCTGACGGAAGGGCGTTCCGACAGAACCGGCGGGTTCGCCGCGATGCTCCAATCCAACGCCATGGTGTTTCCGCTGAACCTGCGATGCGAGATCACGGGGCCGCGGGAGGGGTGCGAGGGGGATACGAGCGGCGTATACAGCATGGGGTACCGCGATTACTGCATCACCATGCTCGACAAGGTCACCGGCACCTTCCGCTCGGATCCGGACATGAGGATGCGGAGAGAGCAGCTCGACGCGCTCGAATTCGCGGTGCGCGACGACGCCGATTCGTTTACCGCCGATATGCCGGGATTGCCCGCGACGCTGACTCTCTGGGAGGAGGTCACGAAGACCGATCGGTACTTCGATCCGAGAAAGCGCGGCTTCAATTACGTCGAGATCTATGATCCGCAGTACTGGATGAATCAGAAGCAGGCGAAGTCGCAGGGCTGCTTTCACCCCATGTACCGGATGCGTTCGAGGAACGTCGTATCCCCCGTGAACAACACCGCGATAGCGCTCGTGGTAACGAAATACGCGGGTATCGTTCCGGACGTGGGATTCGGACCGGCCGTCGCGGCGCCGAGCGCGCATTTCGGCTTCGAGCTGTGGTTCTTCAATCGCGCCCAGGTCAACGCGCTCATCGACGTGATATTCGAGAAATGGGGCATCAAGGCCGGCTAGCCGAATTCCGGACCGGCACAAAGGGCGTGTTGCCGTGCGTCGCTCGTTGCGGAAATCACTGCGTTTCGCGATCCTGCTCGGCGCGTCGGCTTTTGTCGCGGCGCCGGCGCTGTTTCCGTCCCCCCTCAGTGGCGCTTCCTTGGTGAACATTCACTGCTCGATCGTCGACGGCGCGAGAAGAACTCCCCTTTCGACGCGATGCAAGATCGTCGACTCGACCGGGAAGAATCGGTACCCGCCGTCCTCCGTGTCCTTCTATCATTCGGCGAACGGCGGGTATTTCTACGCGAACGGGGATTTCTCATGCGCGGTTCCTCCCGGACCGCTCACTCTGACCTTGAAGCGCGGTTTTGAGTATCGCGAGGTCGCCCTCTCTCTGAACGTGGTCTCCGATACATCGTTCGTCGTCGGGCTCGAGCGTTTCATCTCGATGGACGTCCTCGGCTGGTTCTCGGGGGACGCGCATACGCACATCAACCACGCCGACGGCTACTACGTTCTCGATCCCGAGGACGCGCTGCTGATGGCGGGCGCGGAGGGATTGAATATCGTCAACTGCCTCGACAACTCGTACTATTTCACCGGCGCGCCCGCGTCCTGCAGCGCTCCGGACTGCGTCGTTTTCATGGGCGAAGAGATGCGAAGCGCGAGCTATGGGCACTTCAATCTCCTCGGCCTGAAATCCCTGATCCTCCCCTTCTCGTCGATCTGGTGGCCGCTCGCCATGGATATCGCCGATTCGGCGCATGCGCAGCGAGGGGCGCTCGTCATCGCCGCTCACCCGAGCCCCGCCGATGATTTTCTCCAGGTCGAGGGCTGGCCGGGCAGCGGGATCGCTCGCGAACTTCCCGTCGACTGCATTTTGGGCAAGGTCGACGCGATAGACGTCATGAGCTACAGCAATTTCCGGAACGGCGGCGTCGATCTCGACACGTGGTATCGGTTGTTGAACAGCGGATTCCGCATTCCGGCGAGCGCCGGAACGGATGCCGCCGCGAACAGGCTCGAGAGCCCCCCGTTCGGAGGCTTTCGCGCGTACGTGCGGGTCGCCGATGACGGATTCCGGGCGGAGAGCTGGTTCGAGGGGCTCGCCGCCGGAAGAACCTTCGTCACGAACGGGCCCCTCATCACGCGTTTCGAGATCGGAGGGCGCGCGAGCGGCGACAGCTGTTCCTATGCTCACCCGGGCGCGGTCGTTCCGGGAAGAGTATCGGTCGAGAGCGCCTACCCGATCGATCGCATCGAGATCGTGAGGAACGGCCGCGTCGAGCTGATCCTGCGTCTCCAACCGGCGCGAATCTCGGTCGATGCGAGCTTTTCGCTTTCGCTTTACGAGAGCTCCTGGATCGCCGCCCGCGTATCGGGAACGAAAAGAGGGTGGATCGTCGCAGGGGATTCTCTGTACGCCCATACGAGCCCCGTCTATTGCA
>JAPLKY010000105.1 GCA_026387805.1 Candidatus Krumholzibacteriia bacterium | reverse complement strand
GAAGTCGTTGCCGGCGCCGTGCATCTTCGTAAAGGATATCTCCACGCTATCCGCCCCCTACTTGAGCGTTATCGGATCGAGCGTTCTGCGCTCCCCCGGTTTGATCGCGAGCGTATCGGGGAGCGTCACGCACGGCTCATTGATCGCGCGGGTCGAATCCGCGGCCTCGTAATAGACGCCGCACATCGTATCGAGTTTGACGTCGATAAAGGCGCTCACCGTATACGAGCCGGGGGGCACCGGCGAGAGCATGAAAGCGCCCGTCGTGTCCGTTTGCGCAGCGATCCATTTCGCGCCGCGCGCCGCGGGGGCGAGGCGCACCGTTGGAGCGGTTCGGAACGGCGTCTCGTTGACAACGCGTCCTTCGACCACGCCGGGCTCGTTGGGATCTATGATCACGATGCGAATGTTCTCTCGAACCGGCCGCAGTCTCTCGAGGGCGATCGTATCGGGCCTGAGCGTGGCGAATTCCTTTCCTTCCGAATATCGCGCGTCGCCGTCGAGATCGATGAACGCGCGAAGGAGAAACCGCGACCCGTCCGTCGGAAGCGCCCGGAACACGAATTCGCCGTCTCTTCCGGCGAATGCGACGCGCGAACGTTTCGCCGAGCGCATGTCCATCGCCGTGTCCCCCGCGATCTCGAAGAGCTCCGCCACTCCCGCGGAATCCGGCTTATCCTTGAGAAGCACGACCCCGGATACCTGTCCCCGGGCGATCGAGTCGGCCGTCGAAAAATACAGCATGAAATTCCGCTTGCTCTCGATGCGGTGGTAATCCCTGATCCCCGACCTCACGAGAACGCAGACGGTCGTTTCGGGAAGGAGCCCCCGGAAATCGATCTCGAGCCGCTCGCCCTTCACGCGCAGCCGGTCGAACTCCACGGGCGGATAGACAAGAACCCTGTTCTTGAAGCTCGCGGGGTCGACCTTTTCGTTGAAGAAGAAGACCGGAGCGACGTCTCGGGCGACCCGGGCCGAGTCTTCCCGCGGAAGGGTCGAGACGACCGACGGAGGAATCCTGTCCTCGGGTCCGCCCGGAGGAGGCTCCTGAACGGCACAAGCCGCGAGAAGCGCCGCCCAGACGAGAGCGCCGAGGATTCCCCCGGCGGATAACCGCGTCTTCCCTGACATATCTTCAGCCCCTCTTTCGCGGAGGCGCCGCACGCTCATCGTGGTGCTCCTGCCCCATCACTCTCCGGGCACGAGAAGCGCGATGATCGCTCGCTGGATATGGAGCCTGTTTTCCGCTTCTTCGTACACGACCGACTGGGGGCCGTCGATCACCGAATCGGTCACTTCCTCCCCGCGGTGCGCGGGCAGGCAATGCATGAAGATCGCGCCGCGACCGGCGAGCTTCATCAGATCATCGTTGATCTGGTAGCTCTTGAACGCCTTGAGGCGCCGTTCCTTTTCCGCTTCTTGTCCCATGCTCGTCCAGACGTCCGCATAAACGACGTCGGCGCCTCGCACCGCCTCGCGGGGATCGGCCACCCATTCATATTCCGTTGCCGCCCGTCCGGCGCGAACCGAGGCGACAAACGAGTCATCGATCTGAAAACCTTCCGGGGCCGCGAGGACGAACTTGAACCCGAACTTCGCGGCCGCCTCGAGCCAGCTCCGCGCGACGTTGTTCCCGTCCCCGACGAATACGACTTTCTTCCCCTCGATCGAGCCGAACCTTTCGACCGCGGTAAAAACGTCGCCGAGCACCTGGCAGGGATGAAGAAGATCCGTGAGTCCGTTTATCACCGGAACGTCCGCGTAGCGGGCGAGATCCTCCACGAGCCCCTGATCGAACGTCCGTATCATGATCCCGTCGACATAGCGCGAGAGAACCTTGGCGACGTCCTTCGGAGCTTCGCGGCTTCCGATCTTGATCTCGGCGTCCGTGATGAACAGACTCGATCCGCCGAGCTGCCGTATCGCGATCTCGAAGCTGAGCCGCGTCCGCAGGCTCGGCTTATGAAAGATGCAGGCCAGCACGCGCCCCGGATGGCTCTGCGGGAGACGAAATGCCCTCGCGAGCGGCTTCTGTTCGGCGCAAAGCTTCAGAATGGCATCGAGCTCTTCGCGCGAATAATCGCGCATGGAAAGGAAGTCCTTCTTGGAAAGCTTCATACACGCTCCTTCTTACAGGATGTATCGCGCCAGATCGTCATCGTGAACGATTGCATCCAGCTTGTTCCGCACGACCTCTCCGGTGATGTTGATCTTCTTTATCTTCTCGGCGGGCAGCTCGAAGAGATAATCTTCGAGAAGCGTCGTGAGCACCGTATGGAGTCGGCGCGCTCCGATATTCTCCATTTTCTGATTCACGAGAAACGCCACACGGGCTATCTCCCGGATCGCCTCTTTCGTGAAAACGATCTTGCAGTTCTCCGCCTCGATGATCGCCGTGTATTGCTTGATGAGCGCGTTTCTGGGCTCCAGGAGAATCCGCTCGAAGTCCTCGACGGTGAGGGCCTTGAACTCGACCCTGATCGGGAAACG
>JAPLKY010000316.1 GCA_026387805.1 Candidatus Krumholzibacteriia bacterium | reverse complement strand
GGGCATGCACGCCTTCGGCGCGCCGAACACCTCGGCCTTGTGCGCCTCGAGAAACTCGAGACCGGTCGCGATGGCGGTTGTCACGGCGCGCGACGATATCGTCGCACCCGTGATCTGCTTGAACGGGCCACCGTCCTTCATGACGCTCCAATTGGCCGGATCCTTGATGCTCTTGCCGACGAACTGGTCCTTGAACAGCGGCGTCTTGATCTTGCTCCCGAGACCGGGCGTCTCGGCGTGCCTGACGATCTCGACTCCCGTGACGACGCCCGCCGTATCGACCCCGACGAGGATCTCGATCGGGCCCGCGTAGCCGCCGGGAGCGATCGTGACGAACGCCGCGCCGATGACGACCCCGTTCTTCTTGCCCGGGAAGAACGTCATCTCCATCTGCATATCCTCGTCCTTCACCGTGATCTGGTCCTTCTCGAGATCGTTGTCGGTCGGGGGCATGACGACCTTCACGGCGTCCATCTTCTCCGCCGTCTTCGACTTCGCGATCGGCGCCTTCGTCTCCTGGTCGACGAACGCCATGACCGCGGCGCACACCGCCCCGATCAGGGTGAGAACGAAACAGAGCCTGAGTATTTCCTTCATGGTGCGTCTCCCTCCGGCAGCGCTCCCCCGCGGACGGCCCCACGGACGGGCGCGGCGCTACGCGGCAGCCTTCGATTTCTCCTTCCGCGCACCGAACACGACGGGCTTCACGTACCGGTCGATGAGCGGAGTGAACGCGTTCATGAGCAATATAGCGAAACTGACGCCTTCAGGATAGGCGCCGAAGAGCCTGATCACGACGGTGACTACACCGCACCCGACCCCGAAGATGAGCTTGCCTCCCGGCGTGATGGGGCTCGTGACGTAGTCGGTCGCCATGAAGATAGCGCCGAGAAAAAGCCCGCCCGTGATCACATGGAAGCTTGGGTCGGCGTAGCGCGCCGGATTGATGAAGTGGAATATGCCCGTCATCGCCCATACGCTCGCGATGAACGAAACGGGGATATGCCACGTGATGACCTTCTTCACGACGAGGAAAATGCCCCCGAGGACCAACAGCACGACGGAAACCTCGCCGAGGGATCCCGCGCGGAAGCCTAGGAGCAGGTCGTATACCTCCTGCCTCGTGAGATGGACGTCGAGACGCCCCGTCGATATGAGCGCCTCGCGCACCTTGCCGAGAGGCGTCGCGGTTGTGACCGCTCCGACGCCCCAGGCGGCATTGGTGACCCATTTCGCCGTCATGTGAACGGGAAAGGCGATGAGGAGCACGACGCGGCCCACGAGCGCCGGATTGAATATGTTGTAGCCGAGCCCCCCGTAGAATTGCTTCGTTATGACTATCGCGAAGAAGTTCCCGATGACGATCATCCACCACGGGCTCGTCGCGGGCAGGTTGAGGGCGAGAAGGAGCCCCGTGAGCGCCGCGCTCAGATTGTCGACCGTGACCGGTTTCCGCATGATCTTCTGCCATGCCGCCTCGAAGAGCACGGCCGAGCCGACCGAGATGACGATCGTGAAGAGGGCGGCGAGGCCGAACAGGTATACGGAAAAAAGAGTCGCCGGCATGAGCGCGATGATCACGAGACGAATGAGATCGCCGACGCGTTTTCCGTCGTGAATGTGGGGAGACGAGCTCACGAGGAAGCGCGGACCGGCTTCGTCGAGGGGCCCCCTGATTTCCTTCTCCTTGATCTCTTCCAAAGAAACCTCCCGCTCAGACCGCTTTGGCGGCGTTCTTCCGGACCTCCGCCTTCGCGCGGCGGAAATGATGCACCATCGGCCGGCGCGAGGGACAGAGATACGCGCAGCAGCCGCACTCGATGCAGTCGAGCACGTGGTGCTCGCCCGCGTCTTCGAAGCGGAGACGCTCGGCGAATATGCTGAGGGCCGACGGATTGAGACGCATCGGGCATCCCCGCACGCATCTTCCGCACCGTATGCACGGGTCGCCGACGAACTGGGCGACCTCTCCCTGCTGCAGGACGACGATCCCGCTCGTTCCCTTCGTGACGGGCGCATCGAGCGAATACTGCGCGACGCCCATCATGGGACCGCCGCCGATCACCTTCCACGCATCCGGCTTCCGGCCGCCGCAGAACTCGATGAGATCGCCGAAGGTCGTCCCGATGCGCGCGAGCACGTTCTTGGGCTCGGTCACCCCGCGGCCCGTCACGCACACGACGCGCTCGACGAGGGGCCGGTTGC
>JAPLKY010000406.1 GCA_026387805.1 Candidatus Krumholzibacteriia bacterium | reverse complement strand
TTCACCGCGTCCGATTTCGCGTGCGGAATCGCCACGCCCTTCTCGAGACCGGTCGATCCCTCGCGCTCCCGGCTCATCACGGCCTCATAGATTGCATCGGGATCCTCCACGTCGCTCGTATCGACGAGAAGGGAAACGAGCTCCTCGATGACCTCTTCCTTGCCGTCCCCTTCGAGCCGGATCTTCACGTGCTCGGGTTTGATATAATCGGTCAGTTTCATCGTTCCATGCCTCCCCGGGAATCGCTCCCGGCGGATCCTGATATTAGCGGAAAATAATCAACGCAACGCCTTTTGGCAAGGTCTCGTTACCCTCCCTGACGCCCGCCCCCGTCCTCGATCGAGTCGTACAGTTTCTCCACTTTCTGCTTGTCCCGCACGACGAGAACGGGGCAGGTCGCTCTCCGCAGAATCCGCTCGCCTTCCTCGTAGTGCGCGTCGCGCAGGCTCAGCACCTCGCCGAGCTCCCCCTGGATGAGGAGATCGCAGCCGCAGTGCTCGATCTCCTGGCCGACGACGTCGTGCACAATTCCCTTTCGCAGCAGAGTCTCGACCTTGACGCCCTTCTTCTCGCCGAGCTTCACGACGTAGTTGAGGTAGCGCTTTCCGTCCTCCTCGAGATCTCGTTCGTAATCCATCTTCTCCACCTGCACGAAGATCCTCGCCTTGAGCAGCTCCGTGAGCAGGTTGTCGTTCACGACGTAGATTGCTTTCAGCAGGGAGCGGTGCCTCGCGGAGAGCGCGATAGCGAACTTGGCCGCGAGGATCGACGACTCGCTGCCGTTGAGGTAAATGAGAATCTTGCCGAACGGGTTTGCCGTGGCCGTCATGGGGTAGCCTCTTTCCGCTTCGAGAGATGGCCCTTGATCAGCTTATTGATGAAGAACGCCTCCCGATCCATTTCGTCGAGAGACATGATGATATATTTCAACGTTTCCTCGTAATCTGGGATGAATATCTTTTCGAGGGCGTTGACGCGGCGGATCGTCTTCGCCACCTCGCGCGCGAGCCGCATGAGCGATATGCGCGCCTCAGCGAGCCTGCCGATGAGCTTGAGAACCTCGCGGAAGCGAACGTTCGCCTCGGAGAGCCAGATGCTGCTCTCGACGGCCGCGACGTACGGCGACTTGTCGTCGAAATCGACGTGGACCTTCGGAATCGACACGCCCATGACGCGCCGCTCGGAGAACTTGATGTCGGAACGGATGTGCACGCCGAGGGCGACAAGCGTCAGATCCCGGCGCCCCATGCGGAGCATCGCCTGATCGAGCGCCTTGAACGCCACGTCGAGCTTCTTCTCGACCTCTTCCTGCGTCTCGACGGCGCGATCGATGAGCCCCATGAGCTCGACGACGAGGATCTTCCGCTTCTGGTCGAGGAGCTCCCACCCCTCGTGCGCGAAGCCGAGGTCCCGTTTGACCCTCATGAGGTTCGTCTTGGTCGGGGCGATTTCGTATCGTGCCATGGCTCTTCCGCGTCACTTGCCGTAATACTTGTTGAGCTCTTCCTCGGAGATGCGGTGCAGCTCGTCCTTCGGCAGGTGTGAAATCACCCTCCAGCCGATGTCGAGCGTCTGCTCGATGCTCCGGTCCTCGTACTCTCCCTGGCTCAGGAACTCGCGCTCGAAGCGGTTGCCGAACTCGAGATACACCTTGTCGAGCGGCGCGAGCTCCTCCTCGCCGATGACCGCGGCGAGCGCGCGGACGTCCTTCACGTGCGAGTAGGCGGCGAAGAGCTGGCTCGCGATGTGGGCGTGATCCCCGCGCGTCATCCCCTCGCCGATCCCGTCCTTCATGAGCCGGGACAGCGACGGGAGCCCCGCGATCGGCGGATAGATGTTCCGGTGGTCGAGCTCGCGCTCGAGAACGATCTGCCCCTCCGTGATGTACCCGGAGAGGTCGGGCACCGGGTGCGAGATGTCGTCGTTCGGCATCGTGAGAATGGGCATCTGGGTGATGGAGCCCGAGAAACCTTTCAGCATCCCCGCGCGCTCGTAGATGCTCGAGAGATCCGAGTAGAGATAGCCGGGGTAGCCCTTGCGGCTCGGGATCTCCTCGCGGACCGTCGATATCTCTCGGAGCGATTCGCAGTAGTTCGACATATCGGTGAGAATGACGAGCACGTGCATGTCCATTGTGAACGCGAGGTACTCCGCCGCGGTGAGCGCGACGCGCGGCGTCACGATGCGCTCGACCGAGGGGTCGTCGGCGAGGTTCAGGATCAGGACGACCTTTTCGAGCACGCCCGACTCCTCGAAGTTGCTCACGAAATAGCGCGCGACGTCGTGCTTGATTCCCATCGCGCCGAACACGACGGCGAACTGCACGTCCTCTCCCGTGATCTTGGCCTGGCGCGTGATCTGCGCGACGATCTTGTTGTGCGGCAGCCCGGTCCCGGAGAATATCGGGAGCTTCTGCCCGCGCACGAGGGCGTTCATGCCGTCGATCGCTGAGATGCCCGTCTGAATGCACTTGCGCGGGTACTGCCGCGCCGTCGGGTTGATCGGAAGCCCGTTGATATCCATGTTCTCTCCGACCATGGGCGGCGGGCCGCCGTCGATCGGGACCCCGAGTCCGTTGAACACGCGGCCGAGGATCTCGCTCCCGACGCCGAACATGAGCGGCTCCCCGCGGAAGCGCACGCGCGTCTCCGGAATCGAGAGGCCCGAGGTTCCCTCGAAGACCTGGATGACCGCCGCGCCCTCGCTCGCTTCGAGCACCGTACCGAGGCGCACGTGCCCGCTCGAATCCACGATCTCGGCGAGCTCGCCGTAGCCGACGTTGTGGATTCCCTTGATGAAGACGAGGGGGCCGGACACCTGGCTGACGCCGACGTATTCTCTCCCCTCCGCGAGATTCTTTTCCTTCATACCCTCACCGTTTCTCATTCGTACATCTCGGCCACTTGCTGCATGGCCTTCTGAAGCTTGTCCCGAATCGCGTCGATTGTGCCGATCTCATCGTTCGAGACGGAGAACTTCATCCTCATGATATCGGAATGGACTTCGAGGTTCTTGAGCTGCTGGATGTTGGCGCCCTTCTTGATGTTCTCGAGCCCGAGCTTGTAGAAATCGAGGATCACGCGGAGCATCTTGATCTGTTTCTCCGGCGTGCAGTACATGTCGACCTTGTCGTAGCTGTTCTGCTGGAGAAACGCGTTCTTGAACATGTCGCAGGTCTCGAGAATGATGCGCTGCGTATCGGGAAGGACGTCGGGACCGACGAGCTTGACGACCTGCTGGAGCTTCCCCTCCTGCTGGAGAAGATCCATGATCCGATGTCTGAGCTCCATCCATTCGCCGTTCGAGCGCTCCTGCCACCAGTCGGCGATCTCATCCACGTACTCGCTGTAGCTTTCGAGCCACGATATCGCGGGATAGTGGCGCGCGTTCGCGAGCTGACGGTCGAGCGCCCAGAGGCAGCGGACGAACCGTTTCGTGTGCTGGGTGACCGGTTCCGAAAAATCGCCTCCCGGAGGCGATACGGCGCCCGTGATGCTGATCGATCCCTCGCCGCCGCCGAGGGTCCGGACCATTCCCGCGCGCTCGTAGAACTCCGCGAGTCTCGTCGGAAGGTAGGCGGGGAATCCCTCGTCGGCGGGCATCTCTTCCATGCGGCCCGAGAGCTCGCGGAGCGCCTCCGCCCAGCGCGAGGTGGAATCGGCCATGATTCCGACGTGGTATCCCTGGTCGCGGTAGTACTCGGCGATCGTGATTCCCGTGTAGATCGAGGCCTCGCGCGCCGCGACCGGCATGTTCGAGGTATTGGCGATCATGATCGTCCGCTCCATGAGCGGCCGCTGCGTCCGCGGGTCAATGAGCTCGGGAAACGACAGGAGCACGTCGGTCATTTCGTTCCCGCGCTCGCCGCACCCGATGTACACGATGATGTCCGCGTCGCTCCATTTCGCGAGCGCGTGCTGGATCATCGTCTTGCCGGTGCCGAATCCTCCCGGCACGACGACCGCGCCCCCCTTCGCGACGGGAAAGAGCGTGTCGATGACCCGCTGCCCCGTGATGAGGGGAAGTCGCAGCGGAAGCCGTCCCTTCGTGGGGCGCGCCTTCCGCACGGGCCAGCGATGGAACAGCTTCACGCCGGCCTCGGCGCCGGCGGCATCCTTGATCCGCGCGACGTCTTCCTCTATCGTGTAGCTGCCTTCCTTCGCCACCCACGACACCGTCCCCTTCACACCGGGCGGGACGAGGACGCGATGCTCGATGAGCTCCGTCTCCTGGAGCTTGCCGAGGATCTC
>JAPLKY010000074.1 GCA_026387805.1 Candidatus Krumholzibacteriia bacterium | reverse complement strand
GAGACGACTGTTTTCTTCCTCCTCGTACCGTCCGCCCATCTCGAAAAGGGCGTCGAGGTTCTCTCGCAGATGCTGCTCCATTCCGTGTTTCTCCCGCGGGAGATCGAGAAGGAGCGCAAGGTGATCCTCGAGGAGATACGGCGCGAGCGGGACGATCCGCGCACGGCGCTCGAGGGAATCGTCGATCGTTGCCTCTACCGGGGGAGTCTTCTCACGGAGCCCGTCATCGGGTATCCGGCGTCGATCGAGATGATGAGCGAATCCGCCCTGAAATCTTTCTACGGCGAAAACTACCGACCCTCGAATATGAGAATCGTGGTAACGGGGAGCTTCGATCCGAAGGCGGCCGAGCGGGTCATCGGTCGCTATTTCCCCGCGGGCGCGGGCACGGCGGGCTGCGCCGCCTCGAGCGCCCCCGCATGGAGCGATGAGATATCCGCCGATTCGAGCGCGGCCGCCGAATCGGGCTTCGACATTCTCGTGCCGTTTCCCGCGGTCGGCGAGAGGGGCTTCCCCGCGGCGCTCCTCGTCGCGAGAATGCTCGAGGGAGAGGACTCTCCGCTCGCCCGGTCGCTCAAGGCGCTTTCGCTGCCGGCGCCGGAGACGAGCCTCGAGATCCATCGCGGCTTCGCCGCCTTGAGAATTCACGTCGGGGCGGCTGAGGGCGGTGGCCCGGCGGAAGCGGGCGGTTCGGCCGAGGCGGGTGATTCATCCGCGGCGCTCGGCGCGGCCTACCGGAAGATCCCCGCGGCGCTCGAGAACCTCGCCGACTGGACGCCGTCCGCCGAGGAGCTCGAGAAGGCGCGTGTTTCGTATCTCTCGGGGGAGATGTTCGACCGCGAGATGTATCATTTCTACGTCATGTCGCGAGGGGACGCGATTGCGCTCCATGGGGCGCGCTACCTCTCGCAGATCGACGCCGCGGCGAGCGTGACCGCGAAGGATTGCGCGAGAGTCATCAGGAAGGCGTTTCGGCCGCTCAGATTCAATGCGTGTCTCATCGAGATGAAAGCGGCGCCGGGCGAGCCCGCCGGGAAGCCCGTGTCGCCGGGCATGCCCGGCAAGATGCCCCCGTCGTCGCCCATGCCTGCGCGGAAGAGCGGGCCTCCGCGAGGTGCCAAGCAAGCTCCGACCGCTGCGATGGCGAGAGACGTCGGGCTTCCTGTGCGCGCCCCGGAATACGATCTCCGCATGGTTGAGACTCTGCCCAACGGCTGCACCGTTGCGGCGATCTCGAGGCCCGGCTCCCCGGTCGCCGCGCTCCACATTCTCTTCAAGGGCAGGGCGTGCAGCGAGGGTTCCGCGCCCGCGGGCCTTCCCGAAATTCTCATGACGCTTCTCGAATCGTCCGTCGCGGGACGCGCTCTCGCGGAGAGGCTCGACGCGCTCGGCGCGCGCATTCAGTTCGGCGACAATCCGTACGTGCCGCAGGACGATTATCTCCTCAGCCCCGCGTTCGCATTCATCCGTCTCGAGGCGCCCGCAGGTTCGATCTATGAGGCCGCCTCGCTCGTCGTGAGCCACTGTCTCTCATCCCCCGCGACGGAGGCCGATCTCGACGAGGCGAAGAAATCTCTCGCGCGCGAGGTCGGGATGCGGTCCGCCTCCGCGGCCTACACCATGCGGAGCACGATGTGGGGCTCGCTCCTCGCGGGACATCCTTTCGCGGCGCCCCTTTTCCCCGCGCCCCCGGTCATCATGCGGACCACGCTCGATGAGTTCCAGTCGCTGCGAGCGCGTCTCTTTGCCGGTGGGAACATCGTTGCGACGCTCGTTTCTCCCGAGGCGCCCGCCGCCGGGTGCGAGACCTTGAGCAAGCTCTTCGGCGGCGTGCCGGCCGGCCCCGGGGTCGATTGTCCTGCACTTGCCGATTCGGTGAAGGTCGCCTCGATCGAAAAGGGAACACGCAAGGAGACCGCCTATATCGCGGCCGGCTGGCTCGCGCGGAGCGCGGAGCCCGCTGAAGTAGCGTCCTTTCTCGTCGCGGGAGAGGTGCTTTCGAGACGGATGCAGCTCGAGCTGAGGGAGAAGCGCGGGCTCGCGTATTCCATCGATTGCGGCGCGACACCTCTTCCGGGCGGCGCGGTCATCCTCGCGTATCTCGGCACCGGCGCCGCGAGGCTCGAGGAGGCTCGTGACGCGCTCGAGCGCGAGATCCGGGGCCTCGACGAGCGTCCGCCCGACGCCGTCGAGGTTGGAATCGCGAGGAGCCGGCTTCTCGGCAGACGCGCCCGGAGCGAGCTCTCGAGCATCAACGAGGCGTACGTTCTCGGATTCGACCTGCTGCTGTGCGGCAGGCGCCCCTATCAACCGATGAACGGCCTCATCGCCGCCGCCACGGCTGCGGAGGTCAGAGGCGCCATCGAGTCGGTCCTCGCGTGGGATCGAGCGGTCGTTCTCCGGCTCGTGCCCGAGGCGCCGCAGGGGAAGTAGCCCGGGGGAAGTCGATATTTATGATTGACGCTTCTTTTCGCAGAAGCTATGTATGAACAACGGTCGGGATACAATCCCGCGGAGGGGAAGCATGGCATACGAAATAAAGAACGAATGTATATGTTGCGGCGCGTGCCAGAGCGAATGTCCGGTCGAGATCATTGCCGAGGGCGCCGAGCTATACAAGATCGACGCCACGCTCTGCACGAGCTGCGGGGCCTGCGTCGCGGTTTGCCCCGTCGGCGCGATACGGGAGATCGTCTGAATGAAGAAGAAGCTGCGCCTCACCGCCATGGCGTCCTGCGCCGGTTGAGCAGCGAAGCTCAGCCCAACGGAGTTGTGGCCGGTGCTCGAATCTTTGCCCCCGCAGCGTCATCCCGACCTCATTGTCGGATGCAATCAGGCGGATGACAGCGCCGTTGTGCGCGTGAACGACGAGACGGCGCTCGTTCTCACCGTCGATTTCTTTCCGGCGATCGTCGACGATCCCTACACCTTCGGGCAGGTGGCCGCGGCGAACGCGCTCAGCGACGTCTATGCGATGGGGGGACGCCCCGTCACCGCGCTCAACATCGTCGTCTTCCCCAAGGGGGACGTGCCGCTCGAGGCGCTCGGAGATCTGTTGCGGGGCGGCGCCGACAAGGTGAACGAAGCGGGAGCGGTCATAGTGGGCGGCCACACGATCAAGGGCGCCGAGCTCATGTACGGCCTCTCCGTCGTCGGGCTCATCCATCCGGACCGCATCCTCCGCAAGGAAGGGGCCGAGAACGGCGACGTCCTCGTTCTCACGAAGCCCCTCGGCACGGGGATCTACTCGACCGCGCTGAAGAACGGCGCCCTCTCCCCGCGGCGCGAGAAGCTCTTCTACCGCGCCATGGCGGCGCTCAACCGCGAAGCCGCCGAGGGGATGCACGGTTTCGGCGTGAGCGCGTGCACCGACGTCACCGGTTTCGGCCTCCTCGGCCACGCCCTCGAAATGGCGCGCGCCTCCGACGTGAGCCTCCGCATCGACACCCGCGCGCTGCCGCTGCTACCGGGAGCGCTCGATCTCGCGAAGCGCGGTTTTCTCACGGGAGGCGGCATGGCGAACCACGAGTACGTGAAGGACGAGCTCGTCTTCGAGGGAAAGGTCCCTCCGCCGCTTGCGATGCTCCTCTGCGATCCGCAGACGTCCGGAGGGCTCCTCGTCGCGATCCCGCGCAAGAGGGCGGCGCGCTATCTCTCCGCGTTGAAGAGAAGGGGACTCAAAGGAGTGGCCGTGATCGGAGAGGTGGAGGCTCCCTCGGACAAGAGGCTCATTCTGATGGGGAAGTAGCGCCGCCGGTTACGTGTTTTCCGCGTCCCGCCGCTTGCGCGCCTCTTCGAGGCTCATGAGACAACCGCAGTAATCCTGCCGCGTGAGTCCTCTCTCGCGGCTCCGCGCGACGCTGATCTTGAATCCGTCCTTCTTCTTGAAATCCTCCGCGAGAAACTCGATCCCGTGCTTCGCCGCGGCCTCTTTGCCGATCGCCACGATGCGCTCGTACGACTTGTGCGGGCTCACCGAGAGGGTCGTTGTGAAAAGCGGGATGCCGAGCTCCGCGGCTATACGAGCCGTTTCCTCGAGCCTGAACCGGTAGCAGGTCCAGCAGCGCTCGCTCTTTTCCGGGAGATCTCTATACGGCAGGACCGCCTGCCGCCAGAGTTCCTTCGGAGAGTCCCCCTCGATGAGCCGCAGCCCGAGACCGTCGCACACCGACCGCATTTCGGCGAGGCGGAGACCGTATTCCTCATCGGGGTGGATGTTCGGATTGAAGAAATACGCCGTGACCTCGAACGTTTCGGCGATATGCTCGAGAACGTAGCTCGAGCACGAGGCGCAGCACGCGTGAACGAGGATTGCCTGTTTCGCAGTCATCTTCTAGTGCGAGACGGAAGAGGGGGATTCGCCGCGAGGAGCTCCCTTTTCGGCGCCGGCCGGCGAAGGGGAAGCGGCGACGCTCGCCGCGCCCGCGCCCGCGAGCACGCTCGAGAGGCGCGCGAGGTGCCGGTCGCGCAAATCGATGAACGAGGCCATGTTCGCGCTCGTGACCGGCTTCGCGGGCGGGAGCGAGATCTTCCGCGGGTTGACGAAGGAGTTCCCCTTCTTGATGCGATAGTCGAGGTGAGGGCCCGTTGCATAGCCGGTCATGCCGACGTATCCGATGACCTGACCCTGCCCGACGCGGGCGCCGGGGGCCATTCCCTTCGCGAAGCGGGAGAGGTGCAGGTAATACGTCTGGTAGCCGTTCGAGTGCCGGAGCTTGATATATTTTCCGTTCGCGCCGTTCCGGCCGGTCTCGATCACGCTGCCGTCGCCGGTGGCATGTACCGGCGTTCCAACGGGTGCGGCATAATCGACCCCGAGGTGGGGCGCGTAGCGAAGAAGGACAGGGTGGTAGCGGCGCGTGCTGAAGTTCGACGTGATCCGCGAGACCGGGAGCGGCGCCCTCAGCAGCTGCTTCACGAGCGATTTGCCGTTCTCGTCGTAGTAATCCTGCCTGCCGCTCTCGTTCTTGAACATGAAGGCGTAATGGCTTTTTCCCTGATTGACGAACTCCGCGGCGACGATC
>JAPLKY010000357.1 GCA_026387805.1 Candidatus Krumholzibacteriia bacterium | reverse complement strand
GCGATCGGCATCGCCGCGGCGTACGGCATGCTCGTCGCGCTCGAAAGCTTCCTCGCCGGGCTCGCGCGGCCGCCCCGCGGGTACCACTTCGATCGCGCCGAAGGGCCTCGGGTCCCCGATGTCGCGGGAATCGACGCGGGGGATATCCGTCGCCGACTCGCATCGGCGCGGGAGACCCTCGCCGCGACGCGCCCGACGGCCGTCAACCTTTCCTGGGCGCTCGAGAGGATGGCGCGGGCCGCCGCGGGGGCGGGAGCCGATCCGGCGGCGATATGCGCGTCGGTCGCGAGAGAAGCGTTCGCCATACACGCCGAGGAGCTCGAGATCGAGTACGCGATCGGGAGGAACGGCGCGGTCTTCGTCAGGGACGGGATGAATATCATGACCCATTGCAACGCGGGAGGCCTCGCTACGGCCGGCTACGGCACCGCGCTCGGCGTTCTCTACGCGGCATGGGAGGGGGGAAAACGCTTCCACGTATACGTCGATGAAACGCGTCCCCTCCTGCAGGGCGCGCGTCTCACGGCATGGGAGCTCGGGAAATGGGGAATCCCCTATACGATTCTCTGCGAGGGCACGGCGGCGTCTCTGTTCGCGTCGGGTTCGGTGGACGCCGTCATCGTCGGCGCCGACCGGATCGCCGCCAATGGAGACACGGCGAACAAGATCGGGACTCTCGGTCTCGCCGTGCTCTGCGAGAAGTTCGGGAGGCCGATCTACGTCGCGGCGCCCTGGTCGACGTTCGATCCCCGCGCGGCGTCCGGCCGGGATATCCCGATCGAGGCGCGTCCATTCGCCGAAGTGACCTCCTTCGGGGGAGTGAGGACGGCGCCCGATGCCGCCGCGGCCTACAATCCCGCATTCGACGTTACCCCTGCCTCGTTGATCAGCGCCTTCATCACCGAGCGTGGAGTGATAGAGGCTCCCAACAGCCTCAAAATAGGGAAGTTGGCGGCTGCCGGGTGAGCCGCCGATGCCGCCGGGCTCCGATACGGAAGACGTTTGCCGCTTTTGAGCTCCGCCGCTCCGAATGGAGCTTGACATAATTCCTTGCCGCGTATATATTTTGTTGTTTCGCGAGCGAATCGCGAGCAAGCAGTAATGTGCCCGTTTGGAGGAGAACAATGCAGCAGAAGACAACCATTTTGAAAGGAAGCGAGGTTCGCAGGGACTGGTACATCGTCGATGCGGCCGGACAGCCTCTCGGCAGGCTCGCTTCCAGGGTCGCGCAGGTCCTGCGGGGCAAGGGGAAGGTCGGCTTCGTACCTTTCATGGATCACGGCGATTTCGTGGTTATCGTGAACGCCTCGAGCGTCTCGATCTCCGGGAAGAAGCGCGACATGAAGACCTACTGGCGCTACACCGGCTATCCCGGAGGTCTCCGTTTGACGGCGTTCAAGGACGCGATCGCGAAGAATCCGCAGTTCGTCATTACCCACGCCGTCAAGGGGATGTTGCCCCACAACCGGTTGGGCAGGAGGCTTCTCAAGAAGCTCAAGGTATACGCGGGGCCGGAGCATCCGCACGAGGCTCAGAAGCCCCAGGTTCTCGAGTTCTGATCGTAGGCGCGCGCACGCTCGCGCGTGATATGCGCGCAGGTTCAACGAGCCGTGAAGGGAGGTGATACTTTGGCAAAGGAGATGTTCCATGCAGTAGGCAGGAGGAAATCCTCGGTCGCCCGCGTGTTCCTGTCCCTCGGAGCGGGCAAGATCACTATCAACGGACGCGATCTCGACGAGTATCTGCATCGCGAGAGCCTCTCCATGGTCGTCAAGCAGCCGTTCCAGGCGACGAGCACGCTCGGCAAATATGACATCAAGGCGACCGTGAAGGGGGGCGGCGTCGCGGGGCAGGCCGGAGCGCTTCGACTCGGCATCTCTCGCGCGATCATCATGGCGGACGAGACCCAGAAGAAGGTGCTCAAGGTCGGGGGATTCCTCACGAGAGATCCTCGCGAGAAGGAACGGAAGAAGTACGGGCAGGCGGGGGCGCGGAGGAAGTTCCAGTTCTCCAAGAGATAATTTCGCGAATACACACATCCCTCGTAACGGCTCGAGGTGTCCCCGATCAAGGGGATTGAGTCCGCTCGAGAGGGGTGGAGGCGCAACCGAAGGAGGCCGCACGGTGAACGTCACCATCAAGGACATGCTTGAGGCGGGCGCGCATTTTGGGCACCAGACCCGGCGCTGGAATCCCAAGATGAAGCCCTATATCTACAAGGAACAAAACGGAATCTATATCATCGATCTCCGCTCCACGATGGAGCAGCTCGAAAAGGCCTACCTGGCGGTCGAGCGCCTGTCCGCGGAGGGGAAGACCGCAATCTTCGTCGGCACGAAGCGGCAGGCGAAGGAGAGCGTGCAGGAGGATGCGACCCGCAGCGGGATGTACTATATCAACGAGCGGTGGCTCGGCGGCATCCTTACGAATTTCAAAACGATCAAGATGAGCATGGATCGTCTCGAGAATCTCGAGGCGATGGAAAAAGACGGGCGCATCAACCAGCTTTCGAAGAAGGAAATACTCCGTGTCGAGAAGCAGAAAGCGAAACTGCTCAAGGTCCTTTCCGGCATCAGGGGGATGACGGCCATGCCGTCCTGCCTCATCGCCGTCGACACGAAGAAGGAAGAGATCGCGGTGAAGGAAGCCCGCAAGCTCGGGCTCACGATCATCGGTCTCGTGGACACGAACTGCGATCCCGAAGAGGTCGATATCGCCGTTCCGGCGAATGACGACGCGATCAGATCGATCAAGCTCTTTACTCGGGTGCTCGCCGACGCCATTATCGAGGGCAGAGGCAGGTATCTCAAGAACAAGGAATTCCTCGAGGACAAGAGCAAGAAGATCGACAGGCCGGAGAAGGCGGAACACGTCGCGGAGCCCAGGGATTCGAAGCGGCCCTCGGGCAAGAAGACGGGCGCGGACGTGGATATCGAAGAACAGGAACCGGAGCACTGAAACGCTCGAGGGTCAACGAACGGCACAGCGGAGGATGGCGAATGGATATAACACCGAAACGGGTAATGGAGCTGCGCGAAAAAACGGGCGCCGGCATGATGGATTGCAAGCGGGCGCTCCAGGATTCGGACGGGGATTTCGAGAAGGCGATCAAGATTCTGCGGGAGAAGGGTCTTTCGCAGGCCGCCAAGCGCGCGGGCAAGGAGACGAAGGAAGGATGCATCTTCTCATACATCCATCCGGGATCGAAGATCGGGGTCATGCTCGAAATCAACTGCGAAACCGATTTCGTCGCCCGCACCGCCGATTTCCAAACCCTGGGCAAAGAGCTGACGATGCAGATCGCTGCGGCCTCCCCGATCGTCGTGCGCCGGGAAGAGCTTTCGGCGGAGGTCGTGGAGCGGGAACGGGAGATCTATCGCAACCAGGCGGCCGCGACGGGCAAGCCGGCGAACGTGATCGATAAAATTGTTGAAGGGAAGCTGGAGAAGTTCTATCATGAGGCCTGTCTCCTCGATCAGCCCTATATCAAGAACGACGAGGAGACGGTCGGTCAGTTCCTTTCGGATACCGTCGCGAAGCTCGGTGAGAACATTATCGTGCGGCGCTTCAGTCGTTTTCAGCTGGGGGAGGATTTGAGCTGAGATCCCGGACGTGCGAGATTGGGCGGCGGCCATGAAAACAGGGGCGCAGGGGGGTTTTCTCCTGCGCCCTTTTATCGCCCGCGCCGGTTCATCCCGCCGCGGCCGGGCGGCGCCTCGCGGAGAGCGGGAAGGAGCGGATTGTGAAACGTAAGCTGAGGTTCAAGAGGCTGTTGCTCAAGGTGAGCGGCGAGGTGCTCGGCGGCGCCGAGACGAGCATCGATTTCGACAGGGTCGCGGCGTTCGCCGAGGAGCTTCGGGAGGCAGTCGACGCGGGAAGCGAGATTGCGGTGGTCATCGGCGGGGGGAACATTCTTCGCGGGTACCGGGCGAGCGAGAAGGGCGTCGACCGGGTCGCCGCGGATTGCATGGGAATGCTCGGCACGATCATCAACGCGCTCGCGCTCCAGGCGGCGCTCGAGCGCGCGGGCGTCGAGGCGCACGTCATGACCGCCATCACCATGGAGCAGTTCGCCGAGCCGTACATCAGGCGACAGGCGCTCGATCATCTCAAGAACGGGCGCCTCGTGATCCTCGCGGGCGGTACGGGCAATCCGTATTTCACGACCGATACGGCCGCCGCGCTCCGGGCGGTGGAGATCAAGGCGGATGCGCTTCTCAAGGGAACGAAGGTCGACGGAATCTACACGAGCGATCCGGTGAAGGATCCGAAGGCCGTACTGAAGACGAGACTGCGATACATCGACGTCCTCAAGGACGACCTGCGGGTCATGGACGCCACGGCCGTCGCTCTCTGCAGGGAAAACGGCATACCGATT
>JAPLKY010000276.1 GCA_026387805.1 Candidatus Krumholzibacteriia bacterium | reverse complement strand
GACGGCGAAATTGAACGCCTTGAGATCCTCCGGGACGATCGTCGAGGCTATCTTCTCCGCCATCTTCTCCATGATGTAGTTCTCCGGCCCGTAGAGAAGATAGAGACTGACGATATCCCGTTTGGCGACGTCGTTGAATATCTTCACGTAGTGCGTCAAATTCGACTTCACGCGTCACCACTCCTGCGTCGTGGCATTCAGAATTCCTTCGACAATGTCCTTGTATACCTCTTCGAGCGCCCTATCATAGGTCCGTTCCGTCGCCGTTTCAAGATAGTAATCGCTGTGCGCCTCAATTCTTCGATCCTTCCAGACGTAGGTGTTCTCTTTCGGATTGAATAGGGAAGCGAGGAGAGCGACCACGAGCCGGTACTGATCCGCCTGGAGCTCCGTGTTGAAGGTATACGGAACGTTGCGGTAATCGACGATGGTCGCCTCGAGAATGGCGTCCGCTTCCCCTTCCGTCACGACCTTGAGGGTGTTGTCCTTGATCAGCCCGGCGCGCAGATTTTCGGTGATCGCGATCTCGATATCCGGCTCGGTCGTTTCGTTCGCGAGGTTGGGAACGGCGATCTTCTTGATATCGCCGGCCGTCCGCCCCTTCGCGCTGTAGTAACCGCACGCGGGAGCGAACGCAAGAATCGCCGCAGCCGCTATGATGCTCCATGAACGCCGCATACGATTCTCGAATCTACTCCTTCCCCGTCTCGGGGCTCTTGAGCCGATACCGGATCTTGTCCCGGTTGAGCCGGAGCAGCCGCGCCGCCGCGCTCTGATTTCCGTCCGCCTCCCGCATCGCCTTCTCGATGAGCTCGCGCTCGACGCTGTCCATGAGATCCTCGAAATCCATGCCATCCTCGGGAAACGGCCTGCTGAGCGCCATCTCGAGTCTCCGCACTCCCGAGAGCTCCCTTTCGGACGGCAGTCCCTGCCGGATGCTCGCGGGAATATGTCCGGCGCGCAGTACGGTGTCGTCCTCGAGCAGCACGACGCGCTCGACCATGTTCTTCAGCTCCCGGATGTTGCCCGGCCAGGCATAATTCAGAACGATATCGTACGCCGCGTCCTCGATCTCCTGGAAGCTCTTGTTGAACTGCTTGTTGAAGTGGTTCAGCAGATGCCGGAGCAGAAGATAGATATCCTCCTTGCGCTCCCGGAGGGGCGGAATGAATATCGGAACGACCTTGAGGCGATAGTAGAGATCTTCGCGGAAGGTCTTCTTCTGGACCGATCCTTCAAGGTCGCTGTTTGTCGCCGAAATGATCCGTACGCTCACCTTGATGTCCTTCGTACCCCCGACGCGCCGGAACGTCATTCGCTCCAGAACGCGGAGAAGCTTTACCTGTATGGTCAGGCTCATCTCGCCGATCTCGTCGAGGAAAAGCGTTCCCTTGTTCGCCAGCTCGAGAAGCCCCACCTTCTGAGTCTTCGCGTCGGTGAACGCGCCGCGCTCATGGCCGAAAAGCTCGCTTTCGAGGAGCTCTTCGGGCAACGACGCGCAGTTGATTTCGAGAAACGGCTGATCGCGCCGCGAGCTGTAACGGTGAATCATCGTCGCGATCATTTCCTTGCCGGTGCCGCTTTCCCCCTGAATGAGGATCGTCGTCGTGTCGCTCTGGGCGATGCGCTTCACGATTTCATAGATTTCCCTCATCTGCGGGCTCTCGCCGGGGACGTAATCCTCGCCGACGTCGAGCTTCAGGCGTCTGCGAAGCTCGAAGAGCTCCCGCGTGAGCTTGCGCGAATCGAGCCCCTTGCCGATCGTGATGAGAAGCTCCTCGAGATTCACCGGCTTGCTCACGAAATCGAACGCGCCCTTCTTCATCGCCGTCACGGCGGTCTCTATGTCGCCGAAGGCGGTGAGCATGATGACGCACACCTCGGGGACCTCTTCCTTGATCTGCTTCAGGACGTCGAGCCCGTTCATGTCGGGAAGCTTGAGGTCCAGGAGAACGAGATCGGGCAGCTCGCTTCTCGTGAGCTCGAGCGCCTCGGTGCCCGTCGCCGCGGTGAGCGCCTCGTATCCCTCCTCGCGGAGCGTCTTCTCGAGGAAGAGCCGTATCGTATCCTCGTCATCAACGAGAAGGATTACCGGCTTCATACGATCCTCCCTTCCTTGGTCGCGCGATCGGCAGATATACCCTGAATGACGCGCCCTTGCCCGGCGCGGAAGAGACGGAAATACGTCCGTGGTGGTGCTGCACGATGCTTTGGCTCACGAAAAGACCGAGTCCCGTTCCGCCCTTCTTCCTCGAGAAGAACGGTTCGAATATCTTTTCTCGGTCCTCCGGCGCGATTCCTGCGCCGCCGTCCGCAACCTCGATGCAGACCATATTACGATCCTTCTCCCGCACGACATCGGGATCGCTCCCGTCATAGAGCCTTCCCGCAACCGAAACGGACCCTCCCTGAGATACGGCCTCGGCCGCATTCTTGAGCAGGTTGATCAGCACCTGCATGATCTGGTCGGGATCGACCTCGACCAGGGGAACATTATCGTCAACGGCTATCGTAAAATCAATTCCCTTGTTCTTGAAAAGGTCGGCGAG
>JAPLKY010000439.1 GCA_026387805.1 Candidatus Krumholzibacteriia bacterium | reverse complement strand
CCTTCTGCATGAACTCCGGCCCAAAGACTCCCTGATAGGCCAGGTTGTGGATGCTGAACACCGTGGCCGCGCCGGCGAGATGCGGATCATCCTGACCGTCGAGGCTCGCATACGCGGGAATGAGGCCCGAATGGAAATCGTTGCAGTGGATAACGTCGGGATGCAGATCGAGGGCCCGGATCGCGGCGATGACCGCGCGGTTGAAGAATATCGTCCTTTCATCCTCGTCGGGAAACGCCTTCCCGGTTTCGGGAACCGTGTAGATCCCCTTCCGCGCGTAGAAACGATCGCTGTCGATGAAGTAGATCCTCACGTTCGTGCGCGGTTTGAAACAGGAGTAAACGCGGAACCGCTCGAGATTCCCCGCGATGCGGACTTCGAGTTTCGGAAGGACGGCCTCGGGCTTGATGCCGAACGCGGCTCGATCGATCGACGCATAGAGCGGCGTGAAAACGCTTGCGGACACCCCGAGCTTCTCGAGCTCGTCAGGCAGCGCCCCCATCACGTCGGCGAGTCCGCCGACTTTTGAGAAGGGAACGATCTCCGTCGTTACGAGGACACAATTCAGATCTCTCTTCGCCATGTCGTCAATCCTTTGTTACGAGTCCTTCTGTTCGGATTTTCCCATATGGTTGCGAAGCGCCTCCGCCGCATCCTCGGGCGGCGTCGGATTGATATAGAATCCGCTCCCCCATTCGAACCCCGCGACGCGGGTGAGCTTCGGCATGACCTCGATGTGCCAGTGGTAATACTCGAGATCGGGCGTCTTGCAGGGAGCGGTATGGATGATGAAGTTGAAGGGAGGAACGTCGAGAACCTCGTCGATTCTCCTGAGAACCAGTTTCATCATATCGGCGAGCTGCGGGAACCATTCGGACCCCGTTTTCTCGAAAGCGGAAACGTGCTTGATCGGCAGAATCCAGGTCTCGAAGGGAAAACGCGACGCGTACGGCGCGATCGCGATGAAGAAATCGTTGATGAAGATGATGCGCTTCTTTACCTCGATCTCCTGCTTGATGATGTCGCAGAATATGCATCGCTCCTTGAGCTTGAAGTGGAATTGGGCACCGTCGAGCTCCTCAACCGCGCGCTTCGGAATAATCGGAGTCGCTATGAGCTGTATATGCGAATGCTCGAGCGAGGCACCCGCCTCCATCCCCCTGTTCTTGAAGACCAGGATGTATTTGAAGCGCGGATCCTTGTTGAGGTCGATGCATCGGTCGCGGATCGCCCAGAAGATGCTCTCGACGTGCTCCTTCGAAAGGTCGGAAAGCTGCGTGAGATGCTGCGGGGATTCGATGAGCACCTCGTGAGCGCCGACGCCGCGCATCGTGTCGTAGATGCCCTCGGCGCGCTTGTCGAGATCCCCCTCGATCTGCAGGGCGGGGAATTTATTCGGCACGACCCGCACCTTCCAGCCCCGCGAATTGGGAGCGGATTGCGGGTTTCGGTACGCGAGCACCTCGGGAGGGGTCTTATCCTCGTTGCCGTCGCAGAAGGGGCAGAATCCCCCGACGGCGGGGCGCTTCTCCATCTTGTATTCGATCGGTCGCTTGCCCCGCTCCGTCGAGATGATCACCCATCTCCCCGTGATCACGTCTTTGCGCAATTCCGGCATCTCGCGCTCGGCTCCTTTCCCCTCTGAATTCCGGTGCTATCTGCGAATGGTGGTTCTCACGATCCAACTGCCGGGATACGCTCCCGCGAGCTTCAATCTGGCTTGAGCGGCGTCCGTGCGCTCGGCGAAGTCCCCCGCGCGCACCTTGTAGAGACCATCCTCATATTCAAGATACGCGTTCATCGCCGTTTCCGCGACGATCTTTTCCCTGATCCTTTCAGCCGCGGCGCGATCACCCGACGCGAAGACCTGGATGCGATATCCGACGTCGTACCGCTGCTTCGGCGACTCTTCCACGGCGACGTCCTGCACGCTGATGCTGTCGGGTTTCGCCGGTTCGAGCCTCTCGATGAGCTGCGCCGGCCTCTGAGGGCTCTTCTCGGGCATCTCATCCTCGATGTCGTACGACGCGCGCGCGGTATCGCGCGCGCCTTCGACGCCCTTCGCGGCAGGGGCGTCATCCCGCGCCGCCGTTCCACCCGCGCCTTTCGCCATTTCGCGCGGCGCGCATCCCGCCAGAATCAACGAGAGAACGAAAATCCCCGTTGCTGCCGATGCGATACGTATCGATCCGGTTCGCCCCGTCATACCTCTACCTCCCGCCTCGCTGCACGCGGCGTGCCCGATTCCGCCCTAACTAACAAGAAAACACGGGGAGTGTCAATAAGAATTGCCGCCCGATCGAGAGCCGCCGCGACGCGATCAATGCGCGTCCCCGCGGGCGTTCACGAGCCGCCGGTAGAGCGCTTCGATCTCGTCCGTCACGCGGTCCCACGTGTATCGGGACGCAACCCGTTCCCGGGCGGCCGCGCCCAATCGCCGCCGTTCCGCCTCATCCATGGCGAGCATTCCCGCGAGCGCGCGGGAAAGGTCGGCGGCGTTTTCGCGCGCAAAGGTCCGCGCGATCCCACCGGACACTTCGAGATTCTCCGGGATGTCGCTCACGAGCACCGGGCGGGAGAAACTCATCGCCTCGAGAAGGGAGATCGGAAGCCCTTCGACCGTGGAAGGAAGGACGTAGAAAGAGCAATGGGCATAGAGTTCGTCGAGAAGCGCTCCCGAGACGTATCCCGGAAACACGACGCGCGCGTCGGCCATCCGCTTGAGGCGCTTCTCGTAATTCTCTTCGAAACGGGCGTCTCCCGCGATGACGAGCCGGTATTCCGTCGGTACGTCCCTGAACGCCTCGAGCAGGGTATGGAATCCGCGCTCCGCGATGAACCGTCCGACGGCAAGGATATACCTTCCGCTCTCGAGTCCGAGCTCCCCCGCGGCGCGGAACGGAGGCGTCTCCCGCAGATCCGCTCCGTTCGGGATATGAATGACCGGGCGCCCGTACCTCTCCTCCAGCTCCGCCGCCATGATCCTCGAAACGGCGATCGCCGCATGAGCGCGGCGGACCGCGGTCTTCTCGCCGAGACGAAGCAACGCGCGCGCCGCGGGCCCCCATTTCGACTGGCGGTAATCGCCGGCATGGATCGTGGCGACGGTCGTCATCCCGCGCGCGACCGTGATCCACGAGAAGAGCGACGGCCCGACGCCGTGGAAATGAACGACGTCGAACGGCTCGAAAAGAGCGCACAGCGCCGCCGCGAGGGTGTTCGAAGCCGTTTCGAGGTTGTTCGTCGGAATCGAGGGCAGAACGCGGATACGCATCCCGCGGTGCTCTCCTCCGGCGCTGAAGGGCCTTCTCCCGAAAACGGTGATCTCATGGCCCCGCTCCGCGAGCCGCGAACCGATCTCGGCGACGTGGCGCTCGATGCCGCCGTACACGAGCGGCAATCCTCGCGAGCCGATCATGGCGATCCTGAGACGTCCCCCGGCGAGATCCCGTCCCGGTGCATCCGTCGCCACCGGCATCACCCCACCCTCTTCCCCGCCGCGATCCTGATCCAGTTCGCGAGGATCCACATCGCCGGCTCGTGAGGCCGCCGCATCATCGCGGTGCGCGCCGTGCAGATCATCCAGCAAGGCTGCCGGCAAGAATCCACGTCGCGGCGCACCTTCTCCGCCACCGCGCCTTCCCAGATCTCGTCGAACGCCTGCACCCGGATATCTCCCATCGCCTTGTTGAGCGTGAGACATGGATAGATGAATCCGGCCGGATCCATGAAGAACGAATCGCGCCCCGCGCGGCAGGGAAGAATGCGTTCCTTCGAAACGTTATAGGCGAGAATGCCCGCGTAGAAATACGAGCGCAGCCACCGCTTGGGGCTCAAGCTCAGGAGCTCCTTGCGCATCACGTACGTGAGCTCGGCGAGGAGATCGAGGGGATCGACCGTCTGGTTCTCCGCGGTCGAGAAATAGAAGTCCGAGTTCTGCGCAACGGACGTCGTGAACTGAAATCCAAACTGCCGGGAGAGATCGTATACGGCCCCCAGATGTTTTACGTTGCTTCGCTGGGCGGTGAACGCGACGCGGACGTTCCGGTAGCCGATCGTGCGGAGCTGCTTCAGCGTCTCGACGACCTTGTCGAATCCTCCCGGGATGCCCCGAATCTCGTCGTGCTTCTCCCCTATTCCGTCGAGGGATATCGCGAGGCCGACGTTCTTTCCGATCTTGAGCAGCCCCGGCACCGCGTGCGCGATCCGGCGCCGCTCGAACCCGTTCGTCGAGATCACGAT
>JAPLKY010000171.1 GCA_026387805.1 Candidatus Krumholzibacteriia bacterium | reverse complement strand
AACGTCGTGACGAGGATGCGTCCGACGTTCGGCCCGCCGTGCTCCGGCGAAAACGGGAGAAAATCAACGTGGCAGCTCTCGGTCACCTGGTGCAGACAACCTGCCTCGCACTCCATGAACACGTATGCGGTCTCTGTCGCGCCGTATGAGCTCGCGACGGGAGCGTCGAACGCGCGGCGAATCTGGCGATGATGCAGTATCGATGGATTCTCGTAGGTGAGGATAATGACCGCGGGAGAATGCACGCCGAGCGCCCGCCTCACGACGTGGCGCGAGAGCGTCGCGAGGAATGACGGATTGGCCTCGAGGATGACCGGCTTGAATGCGTTGAGCTCCGCGATCATGCGGTCCATGAGCTTTCCGCACCACATGCTCGGGTCGGAACGTTCGCTCAGGTAGAGGAACCTTCCGAGCGTGCGCTGATGCATGGCAAGGTACTCGTCCTCGCAGGGAAATCCGGTGCACCAGGGACTCGTGAGTATCGCCTCGGGGTGCTCGCCGACGGAAGCGGTCCGCGTGTGGGAGTTGAGCCGCCACGAAGCCGCCTCGGAGGCGTCCCACCAGGGCTGATACCACACGTTCACGACGCGGTCTCCCGTCGAGCCGCTCGTCTTGACGAGCTCGATCTCGCGCGCGGCGAGCCCCGCGTCGATGTTGCGGCCCCCCGGAACGAACCCCTGCGGACCGTGGACGCGAAGGTCCGCCTTCGTCAGCGCCGGGAGCGCCGCGAGGCGGGAGAACGCGTCGCGCGACTGCCCCGGGTCGTATGCGCGCCACGCCTCGTACGCCTTCGTCGAGCCGAGCGCCTCGTCGAGCGCACGGAGGCATCGCTCCGCGTAGCCTGAATCGTAATGCAGCCGCGAGGCGAACGACGAGATTGTGCTTCTACCGGCGCTCATACCTTCAGCCATTCCCTCCATCGATGCCGCAAGGCCGGGGCCTGCGTCGAGCATTGCTTGCAGCAGAGAAACCGCCACGCATTATACCCGTGCCGGAGGTCCGTGAACAGGACGTTTCCCGGGAAAAGGCCGATTCGCCCGGCGGTGATTCTCGGCGCGAGGACGCGAAAAGACTCTTCGTCGAGGCCATCTCATCGGGGATAATCGGGCGATTACTTCCGCCGTGACGAAATCTTCTTCCGTCTCATCGCCGCCGCGAGGGCCTTCTCGGCCCAGTCGCAGAAATCTCCCGGATCCTCGAGCACCTCGACGGGAACTTCGTAGTACGGCATCGTCGCTTCCCTGCCGTACGGATGGAACGGCCCCGATCCGGCGTCCTCGAAGCTCTTTCGATTGGAATCGTCGACGCGCAGGTATGCCCGGTCGTCCGCGACGAGACCGAACATGATCCCCCGAAGATAGATCCCCGCGCCGCCGAACATTCTCCGCGCGGACACCCCGCGTAACCCCGCGAGCTGGTCGAGAACGAATTGAAGATAGTCCTCGCTCACCGCCATTGTCTAGGCACCTCCGAACAACTTGCCGTTCCGGTTCAATTCGAGATTCATCGCCTCCGGGCGAGATACACTACCGCGATACCCTCCGTGAGCCGCCGAAAGCGGACATCCGAGAACCCGGCGTTCTTCAGCCTGTCGGCCAGCCGCTCGGGCGGATCGAAAACCCTGATGGATTCGGCGAGATAGCGGAAAGGCCCCGCGGTGCCGCATATGATTCTCGCACCGAGAGGCATCACCCTGAATGAATAGACGTCGTAGAGGCGGCGAAACCACGCACGGACGGGAAAAGAGAATTCGAGGATCATGATCCGCCCCCCGGGCTTGAGGACCCGATGCATCTCGCTCAGGCCCCGATCGAGATGGACGAGATTCCGTATGCCGAACCCCACGGTGACGGCATCGAATACCGCATCGGGGAAGCTCAGGCTCTCCGCGTCCCCCTCGACGAAGAGAACGCTCCCGGCGAAACGGGAGCGTTTCACTTTCGCGCGGCCCGCGCGCATCATCGGCCGGTTGAAATCATAGACGAATGCGCGCCCGCGGGGCGCAACGCGAGCGGCGGCGAGGAGAGCAAGATCGCCCGTCCCACCGCACACATCGAGGACATGCTCGCCTTCCTTCAGGGCGAGCCGGCCGATCCCCCATTTCTTCCAGTGAAAATGCAGCCCGAAGCTCAGGAGCGCGTCGGCGAGATCGTACCGGCGCGCGATGGGGTCGAATTGTCCGCTGACGAGCCGTCTCTTCTCGGGGGCGCTGACACGCCTGTAGCCGAAGGACACTTCTTCGGCGCCCGCGTTCGCGCGCGCGTCTTTGGGGGAATCGTCCCGTGCGCTCATGGCAGTATCCGATCAAGCGAGAAATCTGAAATAGACGAACGCCGCGATCCCCGCCGGCAAAAGGTAGTA
>JAPLKY010000338.1 GCA_026387805.1 Candidatus Krumholzibacteriia bacterium | reverse complement strand
TCGCGTACGATTGCTACCGGAGATTCATCCAGATGTACGGCGACGTGGTTCTGGGGCTCAAGCCGGTACAGAAGGACGACGCCGATCCCTTCGAAGAGCTTCTGTCGGCGAAGAAGAGAGAAGCCCGGGCTGATAAGGACGTGGATCTCACCGTCGCCGATCTCAAGGATCTCATCGCGCGGTATCTCGCGATGATCAAGGCCAGGCTCGGCGTCGAGTTTCCGCGCGGGGCGGACGAGCAGCTCTGGAAGGCCATCGGCGCCGTGTTCAACTCATGGCACAACGAGCGCGCCGAAACCTACCGGAGGCTCAACGGCATTCCCGCGACGTGGGGAACCGCGGTCAACGTTCAGGCGATGGTCTTCGGGAACCTCGGGAACGATTCGGGCACCGGCGTCGCGTTCACGAGAAATCCCGCTACCGGCGAGAACGTGTTCTACGGCGAATACCTCATGAAGGCGCAGGGGGAGGACGTCGTAGCCGGGATTCGCACGCCGCAATCGATCAACAAGAGGAACAAGCTGGATGCGGGAGCGCTCTCTCTCGAGGAGGAGATGCCGACGCTGTACCTCGAGCTGGAGAACGTGCGGGCCGCGCTCGAGCGGCACTATACCGATATGCAGGATCTCGAATTCACGATCCAGAAAGGACGCCTGTGGATTCTCCAGACGCGTTCCGGCAAGCGGACCGGTTTCGCCGCGATAAAGATCGCGATCGACATGGTGCGGGAAGGGCTCATCGCGAAGGAAGAGGCGATTCGCCGCATCGAGCCCGAGCAGCTCAACCAGTTCCTCCGACCCGTGTTCGACCCCGCCGGCAAGATCGCCGCGATTCGGGAGGGGAGGCTCGTGGCGAGGGGAATCAACGCGGGGCCCGGGGCCGCGACGGGGAAGGTCGTTTTCAACGCCGTTGACGCCGAAGAGTGGGCGGGGCGCGGCGAAGAGGTCATCCTCGTGAGGATCGAAACGAGTCCCGAGGACATCAGGGGGATGAGCGCCGCGCGGGGGATTCTCACCTCGGCGGGGGGCGCCACATCCCACGCCGCGCTCGTTGCGCGGCAGATGGGAAAGGTATGCATCGTCGGGGCGAAGGATCTCGGCATCGATTATCGAAAGCGGGTCATCGAGGCGGGGGGCCGGACGATACGCGAGGGCGAATTCCTCTCGATCGACGGAACGACGGGAGAGGTGATCGAGGGCACTATCGAGACCCGTCCGTCCGAAGTGCTTCAGGTGCTCATCGACAAGACCCTCGATGGGAGCGAGTCCGCCCTGTACCGTGATTTCAAGGAGCTCATGTCGTGGGCGAACGATATCCGCACGATGGGCGTCAGGGCCAACGCGGACCGTCCCGACCAGGCGGCAAAGGCGGTCGCCTTCGGCGCCGAAGGGATCGGTCTCTGCCGCACCGAGCATATGTTCTTCGAGGGCGACCGGATCGACGCCGTACGCGAAATGATCCTCGCCGCCGACGAGGAGGGGCGAAGAAAAGCCCTCGCGAAGCTTCTCCCCATGCAGCGGGACGATTTTCGGGGGATATTCGAGGAGATGGGAGAGCGCCCCGTGACGATACGGACACTCGATCCTACCCTCCACGAGTTCCTCCCGCACGAGGATCGGGATATCGCCGATCTCGCGAAGAAGATGGGCGTGTCGAAGGAACGGCTCGCCGAAAAGGTGCAATCGCTCCATGAGTCGAATCCGATGCTCGGGCACCGCGGGTGCAGGCTCGGGATCGTGTATCCCGAGATCACCGAGATGCAGGCGCGCGCGGTTTTCGA
>JAPLKY010000118.1 GCA_026387805.1 Candidatus Krumholzibacteriia bacterium | reverse complement strand
CGGCGAGGATTTCCTCTCCCGGTGCGGCCTTGATATCGATGCCGTCGTGCCGTCTGTCGTTCGAAGGGGGGCTGCCGAAGGGGCTCGTGATGCGCGCCGGGCTGAAGCGCTTCACCGGAGGCGACAGCCTGATTCCGAGGTCGGCAACCTCGCCGCGGTCGCGGGGAACGGTCCCTCGCGTCGCCGGCGGAGTGGTCTCCGGATGGGCGCGATATTTCGGCGCCGGCGCGCATGCGTTCATGGCGTTTAGGAGCACGATGCCGACGATGATCGGTATCGAGGATGCCCGTATTTTCAGCTTGCTTTGCATTCCGTGAGATTACTTTGGGGATTATACGGATAATTTGGTCGGGGCGAGTGGAGTTGAACCACCGACCTCCTGGTCCCGAACCAGGCGCGCTAACCGGGCTGCGCTACGCCCCGACCCAACGCTAAGCATAACATCCGGCGTATAATATCTCAAAGGAATTTATTGCCTGCTCCCCTCCGGCGCGCCCGCTCAGCCGCGACCCCAGTGTCCCAGGAATATGCCGGCGCCCTGAATGACGCCGAGGCAAACGAGCGTCACCAGCGCTCCGGCGATGAGAATTCCCGCGAAGATCGCCGGAATCGAGTCGCGCATCGGAATGCGGAAGAGGAACGCGGCGATGCATCCGGACCACGCCCCCGTGAGCGGGAGCGGCACGCCGACGAAAAGAGCAAGACCGACCGCCTCGAACTTCTCGATCACCGAGCTCTTGCTTCGCGTCCTGTTGAAGGTCCACGTCATGAAGCGGTTCAGGCGCGGATGCTTCATGAGGCGCTCGGCGAATCGCTCGAGGAAGAAGAGGAAAGGGATCACGGGTATGAAATTTCCGATGATCGACAGGACAAGGGCTTCCTGCCAGTGCATCTTCAGGACGAACATCGCATAGGGCATGGAACCTCTGAGCTCCGCGAGGGGAAGCATGGCGATGAGAACGGTCCAGAGCCGGTGAGAAAACGCGGTCGTCAACAGAAGAAAATCCACTTACCCTGCTCCTTTCAACAGGGGTACGAAGGAACACCGCGCGAGGCGCTGCTCCGTGATACTGTCCCCCTGCTTCGTGAAGAGAACGATGCACTCGGAGCTCTCACTGATCGGCGCGATGAGCCGGCCGCCGTCGGCGAGCTGCTCGAGGAGCTTCACCGGACGATCCTGCATCGCCGCCGATACGATGATGCGATCGAACGGCGCATAGCTCCCCCAGCCGAGGGCGCCATCGGACACCTTCACGCGGATGCTCCCCCTCCGGATCCCTCCCAGCACGGCTTCCGCCTTCTTGAGGAGCGGAGCGAGGCGCTCGATAGAGAACACGTCCCGGGCGAGAAGCGAGAGTATCGCCGTCTGGTAGCCGGATCCCGTTCCGATCTCGAGTACGCGGTGCAACCGCTTCACGCCGAGCGACTGAATCATGAATGCGATCGTATAGGGCTGAGAAATCGTCTGATCATACCCGATCGGAAACGAGCAGTCATCGTATGCCCTGCTTCCGACGGCCGCGTCGACGAAACGGTGGCGCGGCACGGCGAGGAACGCCTTGAGAACGCGATCGTCGTTGATTCCTCGCGCCGCGAGCTGCTCCGTTACCATTCGGCGGCGCGCTATCGCGTAATGATGTCCGGATTCCATATGATTCCGTGTTCCTCCAACTCGACGATGCCTTCATGGTCCGTGAAATCCAGCCTGAGAGGCGTAATTGACACATAGCCGGCGCTCACGGCCGCAAAATCGGTATCCTCGCCGGCATTCCATCCGGGTTCCGCTCCGCCGATCCAGAAGTAGTCTTTTCCCCGCGGATCCTTCTTCCGGATGATGATGTCGTTGTATATGCGCGAGCCGAGCTTCATTACCTTGATCCCCTTGATGTCGGGAGCCGGAATCGCGGGAACGTTCACGTTCCAGAGCCGGGCCCTGCCGCCCTTCATGACGACGAGGGCACGAGCGAGCTGGCGGGCGGCGCTCGCGGCGCCGTCGAACGAAGCCGCCTCCCATGTGGCGAGCGATACGGCCATGGAGTTGATGCCGAGAATGCACCCTTCGATCGCGGCGGCCACCGTGCCGGAATAGGTGACGTCCTCCCCCATATTGGGTCCGTGATTGATCCCGGAGACGACGAGATCCGGCTTCTGCGTGAGGATTCCGTGAACGGCGAGAATGACGCAATCGGTCGGAGTTCCCGAAACGCTGAATTTCGACGGAGAATGCTCCTTGATCCTGAGCGGCTTGTCGAGGGTTATCGCATGACTCGACGCGCTCTGCTCCTGCTCGGGGGCCACGATCACGACTCGGCCGATCCCGTCGAGCGCGCGCACGAGCGCGCCGAGACCATCGGCGCCTATGCCGTCGTCGTTGGTTATGAGGATCGTTTTTTCGGCGTCCATGGACCGTTCCCCACGAATGATACGGATTTCCGAAAGAATGGATGTTACCAGAAAAGGCTTCTCGTGACCAGAGCAATGAACCGAAACGTGTCGCGGAGGGGATGAATCGCGCTCTTCTCGCTCCCGTAAATCGTGCGCACCGGAATCGATGCCGCCCTGCCTCCCGCATGGCAGGCCTTGATGATAATCTCGCTGTCGATCTCATACCGGGACGTGACGAGCCTGAGCCGCGAGAGGAGCGAGGCTCGTATGAGCCGGTAACCGTTCTGGCTGTCGGGGATCCTCTGGCCCGCCCTCAGGCTCACGATCGCCGAGGTGAGTCGATTCGTGAACACGCGAATCGCCGGCATCTCGCCGGCCGCCGCCATGCGGTTCCCGATGATGAGATCGGCTTTCCCCTTCATGAATTCATCCGCGAAGCGCGGGATCTCCGCGGGATCGTGCTGGCCGTCCGCGTCGAGCATGACGACGGCGTCGATTCCGGCAAGCGAGCCGACGATCCGTTGCGCGGTCCGGATGGCCGCTCCCTTTCCCCTGTTCGCTTCGTGCCGGACGACGCGTGCGCCGCATCGTTGCGCGACGATCGCCGTATCGTCCGTCGATGCGTCGTCCACGACCACGATATTGGGCGCCGGGATGTGGCGGGATATCGCTCCGAGCACGGGTTCGAGGAAGGGAGCCGCGTTGTATGCGGGAACGATCGCCGCGAAACGCTCAAACATGCCGCTCCCCCTCCCAGAGATGGTCGAACGCAAACCACTGTTCGGGATGCGAACGTACGAATTCCTCGATCCTCTCCACGCATGCCTGCCCGATCGCGGGGCGGAAATCCCCGGAATCCGGTATCCGTATCTCCTCGCCGAAGGCGATCTCGATCCTGCCATCCGGCGCATACCAGGAACAGCACGGAACAAGCGCGGCGCCCGATCTCAACGAGAGGGTGATATGCCCATCGGGGAGAAGAGTGTCGGTATCGAAGAAGCGCAGGCGCATGCCCCTTCGAGAAAAGCTGCGGTCGAGACAACTCAGGCAGGCTCCGGCAAGATCCCAGGGACCGAGGTGTGGGGCGAAAAGGATCGCTCCCTTTCCCTTGTTCAGAGCCCTGTCGAGGTTATCCGTGCCGTGCGTGCGGCACAGGGCCATGAGCTCGTCCCGGCTCATGTGCGAGAGGCGCAGAAGATCGGTGACGGCTCGCGAGAAGTTCCGGAAAACGGGAAAGGTGCTCTTCGGGCGCATTCCGAGCTTCTCGAAATTCGTGCGCACATTCTTCCGTATCGCGGGTTTGAACGCGAAGAAGATGAACGCGACGACCGCGGCGATTCTCATGCATAGTGCCTGGGGGAGCGAGCCTGCGAGGATGCTCGCCGTCCGATATAGAATATATGAGATCATGCCTTCATGAATAATATTATTGGTCGGGGCGACTGGATTTGAACCAGCGACC
>JAPLKY010000421.1 GCA_026387805.1 Candidatus Krumholzibacteriia bacterium | reverse complement strand
ATGCACGGCGTGGACTGGCCCGCGATGAAGGCGAAGTACGCGCCGCTCGTGCCGTACGTCAACCACCGGGCGGACCTCACCTACGTCATCGGCGAGCTGATCGGCGAGCTCAACACCTCGCACACCTACGTCTTCGGCGGCGACATACAGCGCGCGGCCGAACCGGTGGGCGTGGGCCTTCTCGGCGCCGATTACGAGATCGATGGCGCGGCCAATCTCTACCGCTTCAAGAAGATCTACGGCGACGTGGACTGGAACGACGACGAGAGGCCGCCGCTCTTCGGCGCCGGCATCCGCATCGATCAGGGGGACTACCTGCTGAAGGTGAACGGCCGGAACGTTTCCGCGGATCGCAGCGTCTATTCCTACTTCATCGATCTCGCGGGCAAGGCCGCGGAGCTCACGGTCAACGACAAGCCGACGATGCAGGGAGCCCGCACGGTGACGGTGAAACCGGTGGGAAGCGAGTACACCCTGCGCTACATGGATTGGGTGGAGGGGAACAGGCGGTTCGTCGAGAAGGAATCGGGAGGCGAGATCGGTTATATCCATCTCCCCGACACGTACACCGGCTCGACGGCGCTCTTCCCCCGTTACTTCTATTCGCAGACGACAAAGAAGGGAATCATCGTCGACGGGCGCTTCAACGGCGGCGGGCTCGATCCCGACATCTTCCTGCAGCGTCTGGCCAAGAAGCCGCTGCTGTACTGGACGAGGCGCAATTCGCACGACTACATCTCGCCGTGGTTCGGCACGGACGCGCATCTCGTGTGTCTCACGAACCGCCAGGCCGGTTCGGGCGGCGACATGCTGCCCTATCTTTTCCGGGCGAAAGGGATGGGACCGGTCATCGGGACGCGCAGCTGGGGCGGGCTCGTGGGCGTCTCGATGTGGATCGGCATGGTTGACGGCGGCGGGCTGTCCGCCCCCGACTATCGCGTTTACAATCCGCAGGGGAAGTGGGTGGTCGAGAACGAGGGGGTCGCGCCCGACTTCGCGATCGACCTCGACCCCGCCGATTTCGGAACGGGCCGGGACGCGCAGCTCACGAAGGCAATCGAGGTGCTCACAAAGAAGATCAAGGACGAGCCGCGCCCGTGGCCGAAGCACGAGGCGTTTCCGATGGACAGGTAATCCGCGAAGAAACGTCGTGCGCCCGGGAGGATCGTTCATGCACGCGATCTTCCCGGGCGCTCCGGCGCTCTCCCGCGAATGACAGGCGGGAACTACCGCACTCTTTCAGGCGCGACCTCTGAAAATTAATTTATAATTACTATTGCATTAAAATTAATATCATTTATATTCAGAGTACTTGTAGTATTGCCCAATAACCGGGGGCAAAAAAATAGCCGACGCGCCTCTGGCCTGTGCGATCGCTGGAGTCGAAGTCGGCTATTTGCATTTCCGGTCGTTCAGGGGTCTTCTGCTCGAGCGTGACAGGACGAGGGCGGCCCAGACGGTGCAGAGGCCCATGGCGCAGAGAACGAGAAGAGTGGAGATCGTGCCGATCCGCCCGGACAGAATTCGGTAGACGCCGACGAAACCGAACAGGACGAATGCGCCCGCGGATACCCACTTGATGATCCTCCCCGGAATATGCTTGCACAACACAACGCCGACGACGATCCCGACCGTGTCCGCTATCACCATGCCGAGGGTCGTTCCCATCAACACGTTGAGCATGTTCCGGTACTCGACCGCGAGACTTATCGTTGCGAGCTGTGTCTTGTCTCCCATTTCGGCGAGAAAGAACGCGATGCCGACCGTCACGATAGGGCCGAAGCGGCTCTCCTTCTTCTCCTCTCCCTCCAGCGCGTCGCCGCGGACGGTCCAGAGGCCGAATACGACGAACGACACCGCGGCGACGAGGGATATGATATCCATCGGGATGACGACGCTGAGGAAATGACCCGCCGCAACCGCGAGGGAATGATTCGCGAGCGTCGCCAGAAAAACCGCTATCAGAACCTTGTGGGAACGGTACCGCGTGGCGAATGCCATCGCGAGAAGCTGCGTCTTGTCCCCCATCTCCGCAAGGACGACGAACATCAAAGACGCCAGGAACGCGGTCATTTCTTCTCCTGTCAGGCGTGCGGCCTCAGAGCTCCCGGAGAGCCACGATGATCGGAAGACGCGCGGCGCGCAGCGCGGGAGGAAGTCCCCCGACGATCCCCATAAGGAGCGAAAAGACGAGTCCGCTCGCGACGATCTCCGGAGTCACGCGGAAGGCGAACGCGAGATAGGAGAAACTCGACCAGTTCATCGTACCGGTCGTGAAGCCGTTGAAGGGAAGCGAGGCGAGGACTCCCACGGCGCCGCCCGCGAGCGCGATGACGGTCGACTCCGCGACGAAGGACGCGACGACGCTCGCGGGGCTGAATCCGAGGGCCTTGAGCGTCGCGATCTCCGCGGAGCGCGACGCGACCGCCGAATACATCGTGTTGAGCGCGGCGAAGACCGCTCCTACCCCCATGACGATCGCGACGATGAAGCCGAGCACCCTGATGATCGTCGAGACCATCCTCGATTGCTCGGCGTAGAACGCCGTCTCGCGGAATACGTCCACGGTGAGGCGCGGATCGGACGTCGCGGCGTCCTTGAAGGCCTGGAAGCTCTCCGGGGAAGCGAGCCGCGCCGTCGCCGACTGGAAGATGTTCTCGGGGCGCTTGAAAACCTGATTGAGCACGACGGCGTCGCACCACACCTCCGAATCGTACGAGCTCCCGCCGGCGTCGAAAACGCCCACGACGGTCCAGCGCCCCCCGCCGAACTCGACGGTGGAGCCGAGCTTGAAGCCGGCATAGGTGCCCGAAACGTTCCTCCCGACGACGAGCTCGGTGAGCCCGGGTTGGAAGAAGCGCCCCTCGACGATGCGCGCGTTCGGCCGCACCTCGAGGACGATCGGGGAGAGGCCGCGGATCTGCACGTTGGCGTCCGAGCCCGTCGCGAGCAGCGGAAACGCGCCGACGACGACGACCTCGGCGCTCACGAGCGGATCTCCCGATGCGGAACGGGCGACGCCGGGGGCGTCCGCGATGACGCGCACCTGGTCGAGGGTGATGGCGCTCATCATTTCACTGTCGGCTCCGCCGCGGAGAACGATGGCGTTGTCCCGCGAGCCGCCTCCGATGAGCATCGCCTGGAATCCCTGGGCCATCGCGAGCATCACGACGAACACGGCGACGGTCCCCGCGATGCCGAGCACGGCGACGAGCGTCGACGGCCAGCGGATGAATACGCTCCGGACGTTGTACTCGAGCGGAATCGCCATCCTCACACCCTCCTCAGGGCATCGACGATCTTGAGCCGCATGGCGCCGACCGCGGGAAGGATCCCGGCCGCGGCCCCCGCCGCGAGCGCGAGCGCGAATCCGAGCGCAATCGAGCGCCCGGCGAGAAAGAAATTCGGGAGCATGCCCCCCGTCGGATCTCCCCCGAGCGTGAAGAGCTTCGCGAGCGCGAGCCCCGCCCCTCCCCCGACCGCCGCGACGACGATCGATTCGGCCATCACGAGAAAGAGCACCGTCGAATCGTTCATGCCGATCGTCTTGAGAACGCCGATTTCTCCCGTGCGCTCCCGGACGGCGCTCGCCATCGTGTTCCCCGTGACGAGGAGCAGCGTGAAGAAAACGACCGAGCCGATCGACATGATGAGGAGCCGGATATTGCCGATCTGGTTCGCGAATCCCGCCGCGAAGGCCTTCTCCGTTTCCGTCTTCGACTCCCAGGGGGAGTTCGCGAAGCGCTCGTCGATCGCCGCCGCCACCTCGACGGCGTTCGCGGGATCGTCGATCTTCACGACGTACCAGCCGACGAATCCCTTGAAGAATGCGCGCCGCTCGTCGAGGTAATCCCAGTGCAGCCAGAGCTCGGGGGTGATGAACTCCTTGACGTCGCTGTCGTAGATGGCACGGACGTTGAACTCCCAGGTCCCTCCCCAGATCGACGCCTCGAGGGGGATACGGTCACCGATTTTCCATCCGAACTTCTTCGCGAGCGGCGGGCTGATGACGCACCCCTCCCGGTCCGCCGCGAATGCGCGCCACTCTTCCGGGTCAATCCTATATTCGTGGTAGACGTCGAGATAGGTCGCGACGTCGATCGCGTAGTTCGGGAAGAAGTTCTTCATGTCCTGATAGTATCCGCCGAACCACGTCGCGAACGTTGCTTCCCTGATGTGCGGCATGCGGAGCATTTGCTCCCGGTAGGACAGCGGCAGCGGCTGGATGAGGGACACCCTGTTCCGAACGACGAGCCGATTCGCCCCCGCCACGTCAACCCCCGAGCCGAGCGCCGTCTTGATCGTCATGAGAAGGCCGAAGAGAAAGAGCGCGACCAGGAAGGAGCCGAGCGTGAGCGCCGTCCGCGTCTTCTTACGGCGGAGATTGAGGAGGACGAGATGGAGGAACTTCATTTCCCGGCGTCCTCCGGTTTGCATGCGAACAGCCCGTCAGCGGTGCATTCGAGGAGCGTCCCCTTGTCGAGATGAAGGAGCGTGCCGGCGCGTTTCGCGGCGATCGGATCGTGCGTCACGAGAAAGATCGTCTTTTTGTATTCTTTCGACAGGCGGCTGATAATGTCGAGGATCTCATCCCCCGCTGCGCGGTCGAGATCGCCCGTCGGCTCGTCGCAGAGAAGTATCGTCGGATCGGCGACGATGGCGCGCGCGATCGCCACCCGCTGCTCCTGCCCTCCCGAGAGCTGCCGGGGATAGTGGCGCATGCGGTCCGAGAGGCCGACGAGATCGAGCGCCGCCTCGACGTGCTTACGGCGCTCCGCCTTCGAGAGATTCGTGAGAAGGAGCGGCAGCTGCACGTTCTGAAAGGCCGTGAGGACGGGGATGAGGTTATACATCTGGAAGATGAATCCGATGTGGCGCGAGCGCCACGCGGCGAGCTTCCGTCCCGAAAGCCTGCTGATCTCGTCCCCACCGATGCGCACCGCTCCGCTCGTCGGGGTGTCGAGCCCCCCGATGAGGTTCAGGAGGGTGGTTTTTCCCGAGCCGGACGGGCCCATGAACGCGATGAACTCCCCCGCGTCGACGTCGAGATTGAGGCCCCTGAGCACGTCGATCTCTTCTCCGCCGCGGCGATACTTCTTATCGAGGCTCCTGATCTCGACGAGGGCTCCGCTCCCTTTGCCGTCCACGCGAACCATGGGCTCTCCTTTTCTCGGTCATTTCTTCTTCAACGAAACCCGCGCGCCGTCGCGAAGCTGGCCTCCGGAGCCGACGACGACCGTCTCGCCGCGGCGAAGACCCGCGACGACCTCGATGTCCGAGCCGCGCTCGCGCCCCGTCCCCACCGCTCGCCGCTCGACGCGGCCGTCCTTCACGACGAACGCGTATCGTTGATCCCCGTCCGAACGCACCGCCTCGCGGGGCACGAGAACGGAAACACCGGCAGCAGCCGAATCCGCCGCCTCCTCGAGGAAGGACACCTTGACCCCCATGTCCGGGAGAATGCGCCCGTCGAGCCTATCGAAGGAGATGCGGACCTTGACGGTGGCTTTCTGGCGATCGGCCGTGGGAATCACGGTCCGGACTTTCGATGGAATGCGCCAGTCCGGATAGGCGTCGAGCACCGCTTCGACCCTCTGATCGGGAGCGACGCGGGCGATGTACGATTCGTTCACGTCCACCTCGATCTCGAGCGAGGTCATGTCGACGATGGTCGCGATCCCCGTGCGGGTGTAACCGCCTCCCGCGGATATCGGAGAGACCATCTCCCCCGGCTGCGCGTCCTTCGAAACGACGATGCCGGCGAAGGGGGCCCGCACGACGCAATTGTCGACGTTTTGACGGGCGATCCCGACCGACCGCTCCGCGGCGTTGATGCGCTCTCCGGCGAGGTCGATCTGCGCCTCGTAGCTCGCCACGGCCGTTTCGGCGTTATCGAGCGATTCCTGGCTCACGAGCTCGCGAGCGCGGAGATCCTTGTTGCGCTCGAAGACGCGCCGGGCGTTCGCGAGCTGCACGCGGAGCTCTTCGAGGGTCGCGACGGCGACCGATTTTTCGGCCTCGGCCGCCCGGAGCGCCGCGACCGCATCGACGTCGTCGAGCCGCGCGAGCACCTGCCCGGCGGCGACGCGCATCCCCTCGTCGATGAAGACCTCCCCGATCTTCCCGGTGACCTTGGCCGAAACGGTGGCCCGGCGCCTCGGAGTGACGTATCCGCTCGCGTTGAGAACGGCCGTCTGCGCCGCGCCCGCCTCGCGGACCGCCGCCGTCTCCACTTCCGGCGCGCGTCTCGAGAAAACGATCGCGAACATGACGGCGATCGCCAGCGCGCCGGCGAGAAGCAGGGAAACGACCAGGCGTCTACCGGGGCCTTTGCGCTCGCGCCGGTCCGGATCTATTCTGAGTTGCGAGAGATCCCGTTCCATGAGCACCTCGTGAATTCGTGATATTATATTTAAATTGCCGCGAGTTGAAAGCGAAAAAGACCGTCGGGAAGGGCGGCGCTTGACGGGGATTCAAAATCGCTATACCATTCGATCCATAGAGTCAACGTACCCGCTGCAGCTCCCTTGCCTTAACAGAGAGGATATCGGTCATGATTCGTTTCCGCGCTTCGCTCATGCTTGCGTTGCTGCTCGTCGCCGTCTCCGCGGTCCGGGCCGAAGAAACCAGGCTGCTTCGATTCCCGGCGATTCATGGCGGCAAGATCGTTTTCAGCTATGCGGGAGATCTGTTTTCCGTCTCCGCGTCCGGCGGGGTCGCGCGCCGGCTGACGAGCGACAAGGGATACGAGATGTTCGCGCGCTTCTCGCCGGACGGCAAGGCGATCGCGTTCACGGGACAGTATGACGGGAACACCGAGGTCTACCTGATGCCCGCGGAAGGCGGCACTCCGCGGCGCCTGACCTTCACGGCGACGCTCGGGCGCGACGACGTATCCGACCGGATGGGCCCGAACAACATCGTCATGGCGTGGCGGAATAACGACACCATCGTTTACCGCTCGCGGATGCACGAGGCGAACGACTTCAAGGGAATGCTCTTCGCCGTGCCCCGCGAGGGAGGCACATCCATACAGCTCCCTCTCCCCCGCGCCGGATTCTGCTCGTTCTCGGCTGACGGCACAACGATGGCGTATAACAGGATCTTCCGCGAATTCCGCACGTGGAAGCGATACCGCGGCGGCCAGGCGGACGACGTCTGGCTCTACGACTTCGCCTCTCGGACGACGACGAATCTCACGAATAATCCCGCGCAGGACATCATTCCCATGCTTCGCGGCAACACCGTCTATTTCGTTTCCGACCGCGAGGAAACGGGACGGATGAACCTGTATTCGATCGATATCGGCACGAAGCAGACCCGCAAGCTCACGAACTTCAGCGAGTACGACGTGAAGTTCCCGTCCCTCGGGGACAGCGCGATCGTCTTCGAGAACGGCGGATACATCCACGTCCTCGATCTCGCCACGGAAACGGTCCGGCGCGTGGCCGTAGCGATTCAGGAGGACTTCGCGATTGGTCGGGGCGGGCTCCGCGACGTCAGCAAGGAGATCACGAACTTCGAGATCGCGCCCGACGGCAGCCGCGCTCTCTTCGGCGCGCGAGGCGACCTCTTCACCGTGCCCGCGAAGCACGGAAACGTCCGGAACCTGACCGCGACCCCCGGCGTGCACGAGAGGGGCTCGAAATGGTCCCCCGACGGAAAGTGGATCGCCTGCGTCTCGGACGCTTCGGGCGAGGACGAGCTCTACCTCGTGCCGCAGGACGGACGCGGCAAACCGGTCCGGCTCACGAACGGCGGGGATGCGTATAAGTACCGGCCCCTCTGGTCGCCCGACAGCAAGAAGCTCCTGTGGTCCGACAGAAAGCAGCGTCTGCAATACGTCGATATCGACTCGAAGAACGTGACCCTCGCGGCCCAGGCGACCGCCTTCGAGATAACGGACTATGCGTGGTCTCCGGACAGCCGGTGGATCGCCTATGCGATGCCGGAAGAATTGCGCATGACGACGATTCAGCTCTACTCGCTCGATTCGAAGAAGACCGTCGAGGTGACCGACGGATGGTTCTCGTCTTTCGGCCCGGCGTTCAGCCCCGACGGCAAGTACCTCTTCTTCGTCTCGGACCGGAGCTTCAGCCCGACGTACGGGCAGACGGAGTGGAATCACGTCTACGTGGACATGGCGCGCATCTACCTCGTGACCCTGGCGAAATCCACGCCCTCGCCGTTCGCTCCCAAGAGCGACGAGGTGGGCGTTCAAGCCGCGTCGGACAAGGAAAAGGAGAAGAAGGACGCAAAAGACACGAAGGAAAAGGAAGAGACGAAGAAGCCCGAACCGGTCACGGTCGATGGCGACGGGATCCAGGATCGCATCGCCGTCATCCCGGTGACGCCCTCCGGCTACGACGGCCTCGCCTGCGTCGGCGATAAGCTCTATTACACGAGACACGGCAGAAAGGACCCGAAAACACAGCTCGTCCTGTACGAGCTCGACAAGCAGAAGGAGACCGAGCTCGGCGAGGTCGCCGGGTACGAGATTTCCACGGACGGGAAGAAGATGCTCGTCGCGCAGGGGGAATCCTACTCCGTCATCGATCTTCCGACCGGCAAGATCGACCTGAGCGAGAAGCTGAACCTCTCGGACATGCAGGTGGTCCTGGACCGCAAGGCGGAGTGGAATCAGATCTTCAACGAGTGCTGGCGCCAGATGCGCGATTTCTTCTACGATCCGTCGCTTCACCGCGTCGACTGGCCGCTCATGCGGGCGCGTTACGGGGCTCTGCTGCCCTACGTGAATCACCGCGCCGATCTGACCTATATCATCGGCGAGATGATCGGCGAGCTGAACATCGGCCACGCCTACGTCGGCGGAGGGGATTATCCGAAGGCCGACCGCGTGCAGCAGGGGCTTCTCGGCGCGAAGCTCGCGCGCGACGCCTCGTCGAAATACTACCGGATCGCCGAGATTCTCCGGGGGCAGAACTGGGACGAGAATCTGCGCTCCCCTCTCACGGAGATCGGCGTCGACGTGAAGCCGGGCGACTATATTATCGCCGTCAACGGAGAATCAACCGCGGAGATGAAGGACATCAACGAAGCCCTGTGGAACACCGCGGGCAAGCAGGTCTCGCTCGCCGTCAACTCCTCTCCGAAAGAGGCGGGCGCGCGGAACGTCACGGTCGTTCCGACGGCCGACGAGCGGGATCTGTATTACTACAACTGGGTCCAGCGAAATCTCGAGAAGGTCACGAAGGCCACCGGCGGCCGCGTGGGGTACGTCCACATCCCGGACATGGGGGCGGACGGGCTGAATCAGTTCGTGAAGTACTACTATCCGCAGATTCGCAAGGACGCTCTGATCGTCGACGTGCGCGGAAACGGCGGAGGGAACGTGTCCCCCCAGATCATCGAACGCCTCCGGCGGGAGGTGGCGATGATCGATATCGCGCGAAACACGGCGTACAGCCCCGACCCCGACGGAACGATCGTCGGCCCCAAGGTGATGCTTCTCGACGAGTTCTCCGCCTCCGACGGAGATATCGTCGCCTACCGGTTCAAGAAGTACAAGATCGGCCCGGTCATCGGGAAGCGGTCCTGGGGAGGAGTCGTCGGGATCCGCGGCACGCTCCCGCTGCTCGACGGGGGATTTCTCAACAAGCCGGAGTTTTCGCGATACGACGTCCGGGGAAAAGAGTGGATCATGGAAGGCAAGGGCGTGGAACCTGACATCTACGTCGATAACGATCCATCGAAGGAGTTCGACGGCGTGGACCAGCAGCTCGACAAGGCGATCGAAGTCGTGCTCGGCCTCCTGAAGGCGAACCCGCCGACGGTGCCGCCGCCGCCGCCGTACCCGGACAAGAGCCGGTGAATGCTTGACGTGATTTCGAAGTTCCTTTAGGCTCGTTCCGGTGGTCCTTTCAACAGGAGGTTGGCATGAAGGCTATGCGCATCAGTCTGCTGTGCTTGGTCCTTGTTGTATTGTCGATTTCCGTCGGCCATGCTCAGGAGCAGCAGTGGAATCTTACCTTTAAGGGTGGCCCCCTGATTCCCGGTACGGTGACTATTGACCCTCCAGGGGGGGATGTTGATACGGACATGGGCTGGCTTCTCAATGCATATATCGACGCCATGGTGGCCCCGAAATTATCGTTCGGCGGATTCCTGCTGCTGGCAGGAACCTCCGCGTCCGGCGGAGGAACCGACTCGGGCGCCACGGTCGCCACTTTGGGAGCGACCGTGAAAGGGCGTTTTACATTGCAGAACGGAATGCAGCTTCGCCCCGGCCTTGCGATAGGCTACCAGATGATCAGCGGCGACGCATTCGATGGCGTGAAGGGTCTTGATGTCGGCGGCATTTTTGAGATCGTAAAACCGCTCGCCAATAATAAGAATGCCCTGGTCGGCGAGGTGGGCTTTATCACACAGCCGGCGGGCGGAAACAGTGACGCCGACGTCACGTTCGGTCCCATATTCTACCTTGCGTTCGGCTATGAATTCGGCGGGTAATTCCAGGTAGACCGCCCGGAGATTTTGAAGGATTCGACCATGAAACTGGAACAGAGCTTCATGGATTTCATGCTCCACCACCAGGAGCGCCATAAGCGAAGCTACAACTTCCTCGTGCTCCTCGAGGCGGTTCAGACGGCCGCCAAATACATCCAGTACTTCTATCAGACCGGCTCGCTCAAGAACGTGATGGGCGAAGCGGGAGTGGTGAATTGCCAGGACGAGAACGTGATGAAAATGGACGACATCGCCGATTCGATCGTGCTGCACTATCTTCGACGCTCGAACCAGGTGATCTATGCCATCACGGAGGAGGAGCCCGAGCCGGTCCGTCTCAACGAGGATGGCGGCCGCTACTTCGTCTATTACGATCCGCTCGACGGCTCGAGCAACATCAAGCACAACCTGCCCGTCGGTTTCATGTTCGCGGTGGCGAAGAGGAACCTGGAAGGACCCGAGGACGGCCACCTGCGAAGCGGGGCGGAGCTCCGCGCGGCCGGTATCTTCCTCATCCCGAACGGCGTTTTCACCCTCGCCCTCGCCGACACCGGCGTCTTCCGCTTCCACCTCGACGAGACGATGACGTACGTCAAGCCCGAGAGCTCCCAACGCCTGATACTGCCCGAAGATCCGAGGGAGTGGGAGCTTTCCTTCAACGCCTCCAACCGCAGGACCTTTTCGGCGAACGTCCAGAGCTGGATCGAGGAGCATGAGCCGAAATACGCGTTCCGCTATATGGGCGCGCTCGCGGGAGATTTCCATCGTCTCCTTTCCAACGGCGGGATGTTCCTGTATCCGGCGATCGTCAATCATCCGAAACCGGACAAGAACCGTCCCAAGGGGAAGCTGCGTCTTCTCTACGAGGCGAACGTCGCCGCCTTCATCGCGCGGGAGGCTGGGGGCGCGGCGATTGACGAGGCGGGAAACGACATCCTGGACATCAAGCCCGAATCACCCCACCACCGGACCGCCCTCTACGTCGGCTCGCGTCCGCTGGTCGAAAGCATGCGGAAGCGGTTGCGCGAGAAGAGATAAGAGGCGTAGCGCTTCGAGAAGAGCACTTCGAGAAAAGCCGTCTTGCGTCCCGGCCGAAAATAGGATAGGTTAGGAGGACTACGAAACGGGCGCTACCGGCGCAATCGGTCTTCAGCGCGGGAATAACTCGATGTCTCGAAGAAACAGGAAAGGATGCGATGTCTAGAAGAGCGCTTCTTTTCCTGATGCTGTTCGTCTTCGCGGCCTGCGGAAGATCGCACAAGAATTCCATACAGATCAAGGGCTCGGATACGATGGTCAATCTCGGACAGGCCTGGGCCGAGAAATACATGGAGAGGAATCCCGGCAATTTCATCGCGGTCACGGGCGGGGGCTCCGGCACCGGACTGTCGAGCCTCATCAGCAGCACCTGCGATTGCGCGATGAGCTCGAGGAACATCAAGGAGAAGGAAATCGCCCTGGCGAACAAGAGGGGCGTCTATCCGTTCGAGATCAAGGTGGCGCTGGACGGTCTCGCCGTCGTGGTGAATCCGGAGAATCCCGTCGACAAGCTCACCATGGACCAGCTGGCGGGTATCTTCTCGGGCAAGACAAAGAACTGGAAGGAAGTCGGCGGCAGGGACGAACGGATCGTCGTGCTCTCCCGCGAGGTAAACTCCGGCACGCACGTCTACTTCAAGGAGCACGTGCTGCGAAAGATGGACAAGAACAGCAAGGAGGAATTCTCGCCGGGCGCGCTGATGCTCTCCTCCTCGCAGGCGATCGCCGACGAGGTCGCGGGAAATTCCTCCGCCATCGGCTACTACGGCATGGGCTATATATCCGATAAGCACAAGCCGGTGTCGATCGCCAAGGACGCGGAATCCCCCTATGTGGCGCCCACGATAGAGAACATCATCAACGGCTCGTATCCCATCTCGCGCCCCCTCCTCCTGTACACCAACGGTCAGCCCCAGGGCTTGATCAAGAAATTCATAGATTTCGCGCTCTCAGCCGAAGGTCAGGAAATCGTCCGGGCCACCGATTTCGTGCCGGTGAACAAATAGCGTCCATGCGCAAACTGCGGGAATTCATAATCGAGAAGCTCGTGCTCCTCTGCGGGCTCGCCTCGATATTCTTCGTCGTTCTGATCTTCCTGTTTCTCCTGAGAGAGGGACTCGCCGTATTCAAGACGATTAGCCCCTCGGCGTTCCTCGCCGGCAAGAGCTGGTACCCCATCTCGGAGCCACCCCAGCTGGGAATTCTCCCCCTGATACTCGGCTCGCTCGTCGTGACCTTCGGAGCCGCCCTCATCTCGATTCCAATCGGCGTCGGCTGCGCGATCTACATCGCCGAGATAGCCCCGAAACGGCTCAAGGAGATCCTCAAGGCCGGAATAGAGCTGCTCGCCGCCATACCGAGCGTGGTCCTCGGTTTCATCGGAATGGTCACGCTCGTGCCCTTCGTGAAGACGGTGTTCCATCTGCCGACGGGACTCACCGCGCTATCCGGATCGATCATGCTCGCGTTCATGGCGATGCCCACGATCGTTTCGATCGCGGAGGACGCGCTGTACTCGATCCCGAAGACGTACAAGGAAGGGGCGCTCGCGATGGGCGCGACGCACTGGCAGGCGATATGGCGCGTGATGCTGCGCGCGGCCTCGAGCGGCATACTCGCCGCGATCATGCTCGGGATCGGCAGGGTGATCGGCGAAACCATGGCCGTCATGATGATCACGGGGAACGCCGCGGTCATCCCCCACAGCCTCTTCGTACCGGTGCGAACGCTGACGGCGACGATCGCGGCCGAAATGGGAGAAGCGGTGATCGGGAGCGAACACTATTTCGCGCTCTTCGCGATCGGCATCGTGCTGTTCGTGATCAGCTTCGCGATCAACGTGACGGCCGACCTGTTCCTGCACAAGAGGCAATGACGATGAATCCGTATCGGACGCAACGAATCGCATTCTTCCTTCTGTTCATGGCGAACGCCCTGATTCTGCTTCTCGTCGGATTCGTCGTCGTGGTCATCGTCCAAAAGGGGCTTCCGGCCATCACGTGGCAGTTTCTTTCGGATGTTCCGCGCCAGGGGATGCGCGCGGGCGGCATATTTCCGGCGATCGTCGGAACGCTGTACCTCGTGGCGGGCGCGATCGTTTTCGCCCTGCCGATCGGGCTTCTCGCCGCCATCTATCTGAGCGAGTACGCCAAGGACAATCTGCTGACGCGGCTCATCAAGCTCGCCATTGTGAACCTCGCGGGCGTGCCTTCGGTCGTGTACGGGCTTTTCGGATTGGCCCTTTTCGTCGTTTTCTTCAAGTTCGGCGCCTCGATCCTTTCGGGTTCCCTCACGCTCGGCATCATGATCCTGCCGCTGATCATAACGGCGTCGCGCGAGGCGCTCGAGAGCGTTCCGCAGTCCTTCCGCGAGGTGAGCCTGTCCCTCGGCGCGAGCAAATGGCAGACGATACGGCACATCGTGCTTCCGAACGCAATCCCGGGCATCCTGACGGGGACGATCCTGGGCCTCGGGAGGGCCGCCGGCGAAACGGCGCCGATCCTCTTCACGGTCGCCGCGTTCTACCTGCCGCTCCTTCCCGGTTCGATTTTCGATCAGGTAATGGCGCTGCCGTACCATCTCTACGTCATATCGACGCAGGTGCCGAACGTCGACGAAAAGATACGGTACGGCACCGCGTTCGTGTTGCTCGCTCTCGTGCTGTTCATGAACCTCATCGCCATCATCATTCGATACAAGTTCAGGATGAAAAAGAAATGGTGATATTCAAGATCGACGACCTCGACATCCGGTTCGGTTCCGTTCACGCGGTGCGGGGCGTGAGCATGGAGGTTCTCGCTCACGAGATCCTGACCGTGATCGGGCCGTCGAACAGCGGTAAAACGACATTTCTTCGTATGCTGAACCGCATGAACGATCTGCAGCCGAATTTCAAAATGAGCGGAACGGTGGAGTTCGAAGGCGACAATATCCGGAAGATGAACGTCGAGATCCTGCGCAGAAAAGTGGGCACCGTGTTCGCGCTGCCGCTCCCGCTCCCACTCTCGATATTCGACAACGTGGCGTATGGGCCGCGGATGCACGGCCTTCACGGCAGAGGCAAGCTCGCGGAACGGGTCGAGGAGGCGCTGCGGCGCGCCTACCTGTGGGAAGAGGTCAAGGACCGTCTGCAGGAGTCGGCGTTCAAGCTATCCGGAGGCCAGCAGCAGCGCCTGTGCATCGCCCGGACCCTGGCCGTCGAGCCCGAAGTGATTCTCTTCGACGAGCCCTGCTCGGGGCTCGATCCCATCTCGACCGCGAAGGTCGAAGACGCCATGGTCAAGCTCAAGCAGCAATACACCCTGATCCTCGTAACGAACAACGTGAAGCAGGCGGCGCGGGTCGGAGACAGGACGGCGTTCTTCCTGAGCGGTGAGATGATCGAAATCGACAAGACCGACAAGATCTTCACCGCGCCGAGGGACGGCCGCACCGACGACTACATCCGGGGAAGGTTCGGATGACGGACAAGATCGTTACAAAAGACCTCAATCTCTGGTACGGCGGCTTTCACGCTCTCAAGGACGTGAACGCGGCCTTTCAGGTGAACCGGATCACCGCGATCATCGGCCCGTCGGGATGCGGCAAGTCAACGCTGCTGCGCGTCTTCAATCGAATGAACGACCTGATAGAAGGCGTCCGCACCGGAGGGGAAGCGCTCATCGACGGGCTCGACATCCTCGCCCCCGACACCGATCTGGTCGCTCTGCGCAAGAAGGTGGGAATGGTGTTTCAAAGGCCCAATCCCTTCCCCCTCTCCATATACGAGAACATCGTATTCGGCGTGAGAATCCGCGGCGCCAAGGTTTCCCGAAGCGAGCTCGACGCGATCGTCGAGAGCAGCCTCCGGGGCGTGCTCCTCTGGGATGATCTCAGGGATATGCTGCGCTCGCCCGCGCTCAGGCTGTCGCTCGAGCAGCGGCAGCGCCTCTGCATCGCGAGGCTTCTCGCCGTGAAGCCCGACGTCCTCCTCATGGACGAGCCCTGCTCCGCCCTGGATCCCCAGGCGACGGCGCGCATCGAGGAGCTGATGCGCGAGCTGAAGCACGAATACACGATCGTCATCGTCACTCATAATATGCAGCAAGCCGCGCGCGTCTCAGACGACACCGGCTTCATGCTGCTCGGAGAGCTCATAGAATTCAACCGCACGGAAGAGCTCTTCGCCTCGCCGCGCGACAAGCGCACGGAAGACTACATCACGGGAAGATACGGCTAGGAGGATCCATGGAACGCCATTTCGACACCGAGCTCGACGAGCTGAAGAAGCGCGTCATCGATATGGGGACGCTCGCCGAGGGGGCCATCTATAAATCGGTCGAGGCGCTCAAGTCGCGGAACGCGGAGCTCGCGAGAGGCGTCATCGCCGACGACCGCGACATCGACAGGCTGGAGCTCCTCGTCGACGAGAAATGCATCGACCTGATCGCCCGGTATCAACCCATGGCAAGGGATCTCCGATTCATCACGACGGGAATGAAGATCAACGCCGAGCTGGAGCGCATCGCCGATCTCGCCGTCGACATAGCCCAGCGGACTCTCGAGCTCGTGGACAAGCCGCTCCTGAAGCCCCTCGTGGACATACCCAAGCTGACCGTCGTGGCCCAGAACATGATCAAATGGGCGATCGAATCCTTCGTGAAGGGGGATATCGAGCTGGCGAGGAAAGTCGTCCTCTCGGATCCGGAAGCGAACAGGCTGAGAGACGAGATCCAGCGGGAGCTGATCGACGATTACATGGTAAAGGACGGCTCCACCGCTCCGCGGGCCGTTCAGCTCCTCCTCATCGCGCGCTTCCTCGAGCGCGTCTGCGACCATACGACGAATATCGCGGAGAACGTGATCTACATGGTCCAGGCCGAGGTCGTGAAGCATCACCCCGAAAGGCTCACGGACGGGTGACGGGCTCCAAACCGCGGGGCCCTCTCATTCTTCTTCCGCAATCCTTACGTTCGCAGCCGCAAGACGCGCCGTCGAAAAAGCCGCCTGGAGATTGTAGCCGCCGGTGTTCCCGTCGACGTCGAGTATCTCGCCGCAGAAGTAGAGCCCGCGTACTTTCCTCGATTCCATCGTGCGCGGATCGACCTCCTTCAGGTCGATTCCGCCTCGCGTGACGACGGCCTCGGCGATGGGCCTCGGACGTTTCACCGTCAGCCGGAAATCCGCGAGCAATCCCGCGAGCCGCTTTCTCTCGGCGCTCGTGATCCCGCCGCATCGTTTCTCTTCGGGTACCCCCGCCGCTTTCATGAGAACCGGAACGAGCGCCCTCGGTACGAGGCCTTTCATGACCGTGCCTATCATTCTTCCGCCGGAGCCGGCGAACTCGCCGATGAGGAGATCCTCCAGTCCGCCCCTGTCGAGCGCCGGTATCAGATTGATGGAGACGGCGACCGGCTCCTTCCCGTCGAGATGCTCGACGATGATCCCGCTGAGCGAGAGAATGACCGGACCGGAGATACCGTAATGGGTGAAGATCAGATCCCCCGATTCCGAAGCGATCCTCTTCCGGCCGCTCGCCACGGTCACGGCAACGCCGGTCAAGGACAATCCCTGCAGATCCTTCGGAAACGTCTCCACCGTTTCGATGGGAACGAGCGCGGGGCGCGGCGGGACGATTCCGTGGCCGAGCGCCTTCGCCATGGAGTAGCCGTCGCCGGTCGAACCCGTGGCCGGATACGAAAGCCCGCCCGTCGCGAGTATCGCGTTTTCCGTATTGATTGTCGCTTCGCGGTCCCTGATGGTGACGCCTGCTACCGCTCCCGACGAGGCATCGACGACGATTCTTTCCGCGCGAGAGTTCAGTCTGACGGCGACTCCGTGCCTCTTCATATACCGCCCCAACGCCCCGACGACGCTTTCCGCCCTGTCGCTCGCGGGAAATATCCTCCCGCCTCGCTCCTCTTTCGTCGCGACGCCCAGCCCGTTGAAGAACGCGATCAGATCGCGGTTCGAGAACGCGGCAATGGCCCGATACAGGAATTTCCCGTTCGCGCCGAAGCTGCGTATGAACTCATCACGCTCGTCGGCATTGGTCATGTTGCATCGGCCGTCCCCCGTGATGCCGAGCTTCCTCCCGAGACGCGCGTTTCGCTCGAGGAGGAGGACGCGGAGTCCCCTCTCGGCCGCGCTTCCCGCCGCGAGCATGCCCGCGGCTCCGCCGCCGATGACGACAACGTCGAACGTTTCTTGCGCAACATTCCTTTCGCTGCACATCCGAAGGTCTCCTCTGCGACCGCGTTCTCCCCCGGCGCCGCCGGACGATCTATTTGACCGTGAGAAGCACGATCCCGCCCGTCGTGAAAAGCATACCTATCAGCTCCCGCGCTCCGAGCGTCTCGCCGCCGAGCCACACGCCCATGATGACTCCGAAGAGGGGCGACGTGAAGGCAATGGGCATGACGCGCCCGAGCGGCGCCCCCTTGAGCGCCGCATAGAAGCATGACATTCCCACCGCTCCCGCGAGCACCCCTCCCCCGATCAAAATCATCGCGAGGGGCTTCGCTCCGGCCTGCGGGAGGCTCTTCCACTGCGGAAAGCTCACGGCGCCGAGGATCGCGAGCGCCATGGCCGTGCGCAGCGTGATCCCCATCTGGGCCGAGAGGTTCCCCATCTGAAGGCCCTTCTTCTCGAAATACCCGCCGATGCCCCAGGCCGCGGCGGCCACGAGCGCGAGAAGCTGCGGTTTCATGTTCGCTCCTTTGAATTCGGCTTCCGGACGACGCGCGATCGATCGCTTTTCGCGACAGCATACCACACAAGAGGATGTCTTGACATGCCCTCCAAATTCCTATAGAAAAGGGGGGTTCGCGGCAATACGAACCTCGGCTTCGAAGGGAGATTCCGCGTGGCCCGCACAAGCCCGAGCGGGACCGGCAGACTTATCCGGTACGCGCTCTGCGCCGCCATTCTGCTTTGTTTCATCTCCGGCGACCTTTTCGCCGAGGGCAAGCCCGAGAGCGCGTTCGACTGGGGATGCCGCCTCCGTCTTCGCCAGGAATACAGCGAGAACCTCTCCGATTTCTCGAACTCCCTCGCCGATGACAATAACTACCTCCGCGTGCGATCGCAGCTCTGGGGCTCATGGGCGCCGGGCGCGCAGTGGAAGCTCTATGCGATGCTCAACAACGAGCACCGGCACTGGTACAAATCGAACAAGGGGCTCGAATACCAGGAGTTCGAGATCCACGAGCTCGTTTTCGAGAATCTCTACGTCGAGGGCACGAAGATCGGCGGCACCCCCTTCGGCTTCATCGCCGGAAGACAGAACCTTCTCTACGGCGAAGGTTTCATCTGTTGGGACGGGGGGCCGCTCGACGGCTCGCGCACGGCGTATTTCAACGCTCTCGTGCTCACCGCCTCGTTCGACAAACGCCGGCTGGACGCGCACGTCCTTTCCGGTCCCGAGCGGGACCGGTATCTGCCGATCGTCAACGATCAGAAGCAATCCATGATCGAATGGGACGAGCGGGGCGCCGGTCTCTACTATACGGACGAGTCGTTCGACGGCCGGAAGCTCGAAGCGTACTATTTCTTCAAGAATGAGAAGGACGAAAGCGACGCGTATCCCGAAAGCGACATCCATACGATCGGAGCGCGCGCAGCGGGGAAGGGCTTCGGGCGGCTCACCTTCGCCGTCGAGGGGGCCGTGCAGACCGGCGACCGCGGCGCGCAGAAGCGTCTCGGGTACGGGGGCTACCTGTACGGCAAATACGCGCTGCCGATCGAGCGTGTGCCGATCGCGCTGGGCGCGGGGAGCTTCTATCTCTCCGGAGACAAGCCCGGGAGCAAAGATACTTACGAAGGATGGGATCCGGTCTATTCCCGCTGGCCGAAGTGGAGCGAGCTCTATATCTACTCTCTCGCGAAGGAGCGCGGCGCGGCGTACTGGGAGAATGTCGCTTCGCTGTGGTTCGGTCTCGAGGTCAAGCCGCTCGACCGCATCGCCCTCGAGGAACGAATCTACCCGATGTGGGCGCCCGAGCCTCCTCCCAAAGCGGATAAAACGCTCTTCGGCGCGGGGAGCTACCGCGGGACCCTGTCGATCATGAAGCTCTCCGGGACATTGAATACGTATCTCTCCGCATATCTTCTTTGGGAAGCGCTCTTTCCCGGGGATTACTATTTCTCCGGGAGCGATACGGCTCATTTTCTGCGCTGGGAGATCATGTTCAAATACTAGCGGGAATCGTTCGGGGCGCGGTCCGAAACGCCCGCGGCCCGCGCCGAAAGGCACATGTATATGGGACCGTTCAACTTTCCGTGGATGACGTTCATGGCATTCGTCGTGACCGGCGCGAGCGTCGTCGGCACGCTCGTCTGGGCGCTCCGCGGGCGCGAAAACGACCGGCGGCCGTAGACGGACGAACAAGGGGGAAGCCGTGACGCTGCTTCAGGCGTGCATCGCCGTTCTGTTCATGTATGTCGCAGTCCTCATGGGGGTCGGCATCTGGAGCGTTCGCAGGACGCAATCGGCCTCCGATTTTATCCTCGGGGGCCGCACGATCGGCCCGTGGGTCACGGCGCTCTCGTACATCGCCGTCTATTTCAGCTCGGTGCTCATCATCGGCGGCGGCGCTTTCGGGTACAAGTTCGGCATGGCGACGATCTGGATCGGCGCGATCAACGTGCTCGTCGGCTGCACGCTCTGCTGGATCTTTCTCGGAAAACGCGTGCGCGAGATGACGGAGCATTACGGCGTGAGAACGATGTCGGGATTCTTCGCGCGGCGCTTCAACTCCCCCGCGGCGGGCATCTACTCGGCCGCCGTGGCGTTCCTCTTTCTCATCATTTACAACGTGAGCGTCGTGAAAGGCATGGCGAACGCGTTCGAGGTGCTCATGGATCTCCCGTACTGGGGGGGCGTCCTCATCTCGGGGCTCGTGATCATCTTCTACGTCGTGCTCGGCGGCTACATGGCGGTCGTCTGGACGAGCTTCATCCAGGCGTGGGTGATGATCGTCTCGCTGGTCCTCCTCCTGTTCAAGACCTTCGACGCGGTCGGCGGCATCGGCGCGGGAATGGAGAAGCTCGCCGCGATCGGACCGCAGTACGTGCATACGCCGGGGGTGTGGGGCTGGGCGGGACTCTTCAGCTTCTCGCTCGTCGTGAGCCTCGGGGTCTGGGGCATGCCGCAGATGATCATCCGCTTCTACAGCATCAAGGATACGAAAACGCTCCGGCTCGGCACCGTGATCGTCACGCTCGGCGCGACGATCGCCATTATCCCCTATCTCGTCGGGGCCCTCACCCGGGTGCTGATTCCCGGCCTCGAGAATCCCGATCTCGCGATCCCGAAGCTCGTGGCGATGGTGCTCTCGCCGTGGCAGGCGGCGCTGCTCCTCGCGGGAGTCGTCGCGGCCGGCATGTCGACCTTCGCCGGCGTTCTCATCATCATGTCGAGCTCGCTCATCACCGACGTCTACGAGCACGGCCTCAAACGCAAGCTGACCGGCCCGAAGGAGGTATTCGCGAATCGCGCAGTGAGCGCCGCCGTCGGCCTCATATCGCTCGTGATCGCGCTCAAGCCGCCGGCGCTCATCCTCGTCCTCACCGGCTTCGCGTGGGCCGTCATCGCGAGCACGAACCTCTGGCCGCTCATCTTCGGGCTCTACTGGAAGGGCGCGAGCAAGGCGGGAGTCGTCGCGTCGATGGTCGCGGGCTCTCTCACCGCGATTCTATGGACTTGGGCCAAGAAACCCTTCGGAATAGACGGCTTCATCGCGGGCTCGCTCGCGAGCCTCGCGGTGCTTCTCGCGGTCACCGCCGCGGCGCGGCGGACGCCGCAGCCTCGCCGGACCTGATCTTGGGATCCGAATCTCTTCACGGGAGGTCACTGGCATGCGCGGACGGATCGTCATCCTCATCGCATCGATCGTATCGCTCGCGGCGGCTACGGCGCCGGTTCCAGGCGCGCCGGCGACGGCCACAGCCCCGGCAGCCCTCAAATCCCCCGCCGAGTACCTCGGCTTCGAGATCGGCGCCGATCGCAAGCTCGCCGATTACGAGCAGACGCTCGCGTACTTCGAGATGCTCGACGAGGCCTCGCCATGGGTCACGGTCAAGAAGATCGGCACGACGACGCTCGGGAAGCCGATGATCGCGGTCATCCTCTCGACGCCCGCGAATCTCGAGAAGCTCGACCATTATCTGGAGCTTTCCCGCCGTCTCGCCGATCCGAGAAAGCTCACGCCCGCCGAGGCCGGCGCGCTCGTCAAAGAGGCCAGGATCATCACGATGATCACGACGAGCCTCCACGCGACCGAGGTCGGGGCGACGCAGATGACGCTCGAGCTCGCGTATACGATCGCCGCCGGGAAGAACGCGCGTCTCGCGAAGGCTCTCGAGCAGGAGATCCTCTACATCGTGCCGACGAACCCCGACGGCCAGCAGATGGTCGTCGCCTGGTACAAGAAATGGTGCGGCACCGAATATGAAGGGGGCTCCATGCCCTGGCTCTATCACCATTACGCGGGTCACGACAACAACCGTGATTGGTTCATGCTCAATCTCGCGGAAACGCGGGCCGTTTTCGATCTCTATTTCAAAAGCGCGGTGCCGCAGGCCGTCCTCGACATGCACCAGCAGCAGAGCAACGGCCCCCGCCTCTTCCTTCCTCCCTACTATCCTCCGGCCAACAGGAACGTCGATCCGATCGTCTATCGCGCGATCAACCTCGCCGGGGCCTCGATGCAGCTCGCGTGCGAAGAGCGCGGCCTCGCCGGAGTCATCTCGAACGCCTTATACGACGCCTACTGGGAGGGTTCGTCGAACCAGGTCGGGTGGTGGCACAACCAGGTCGGCCTCCTGAGCGAGGCGGCGAGCGTGAACGTCGCTAGCCCCATCTTCCTCGAGCCGGGCGAGCTCCGCGGGGATGACGTGGGATTTCCGAGATACGAGATGATGATCAACTTCCCGAATCCGTGGCCGGGAGGCTGGTGGCGGCTTCGCGACATAGTCGATTATGACTTCGTCGCGGCGGAATCCTTCATCGAGACGTGCGCGGAGAACCGGGAGCATTTTCTCGAGAACTACTACCGTATGGGCCTGAAGGCGGTCGAGCGCGGGAAGACCGAAAAGCCGTTCGCCTATGTCATACCCGCGCCGCAGCGCGATCCCGTAACGGCGGCGCGTCTCGTCGAGGCGCTCATGCTCGGCGGGGTCGAGGTGCACCGCGCGTCGAAGGACTTCACGGTCGGCGACAGGCTATACCGGGCCGGGTCATTCGTCGTCAGGCTCGATCAACCGTACGGACGGTACGCGAAGGATCTTCTCGAGAAGCAGGAGTACCCGGACACCCGATCGAGCGACAAGGCGCCGATCGAGAAACCATACGACGTCACGGGCTGGACGATGCCGCTTCAGATGGGAGTCGGCTGCGACGAGATCAACGAGCGTTTCGAGGCGTCTCTCGAGCTTCTCGCCGATTTCCCCTACCCCACGGGGAGGTTCGCGGACGGCGCCTGGGGCTATGCGCTCCGCCCCGAGATCAACGCCTCCTATCAGGCGGTGAACGAGCTGCTCGCGAAGGGGCTCGTCGTGCGCCGCCTCGGCGAGGCCGGGACGTTTCCGGCGGGAACCTTCATCGTGCCCTCCCAGAAAGGGCTCTCTGCCGCGGCCTCCGAGATCGCGCCGCGGGTGCACGTCGATTTTATTTCGCTCGCGGCCGAGCCCGCCGGCACGACGCGCGAGCTTCGCGCCGCGAGGACCGCTCTCTTCAAGCCATGGATCGCAAGCATTGACGAGGGCTGGACGCGCTATCTTTTCGACTCGTTCAAGGTCCCCTACGCCAACGTTTCGAACAAGGACGTAACGGAGAACAAGATCGAGAACTATGACGTCCTCGTCATCCCGAATATCAAGCCGTCCATCATCAAGGACGGGAAGATCGACGACAAGGAAGAGGCGCGCTGGTACCGTCCCCTTCCGCCCGACTACAAAGGCGGCATCGACAAGAAGGGCATCGAGAACGTGAAGAAGTTCGTCGAGGGAGGAGGCACGCTCGTCTGCTTCGGGAGCTCATGCGGCTTCGCGATCGAGACGCTGGAGCTTCCCGTACGAAACGTTCTCGACAAGGTCTCCGACGACGATTTCTTCTG
>JAPLKY010000209.1 GCA_026387805.1 Candidatus Krumholzibacteriia bacterium | reverse complement strand
TTTCCATTCTGGAGAGCGGCAAGGCCTCCTGTAGCCAGATCGTCGCGATAACGTTCACCGAGAAGGCCGCGGGGGAGATGAAGGTCAGGCTCAGACGGAAGATCCTCGAACGCCGCGCGGAGCCCGCCCTCGCCGGAGAGGCCCGGGCCAATCTCGAGCGGGCCTACGACGAGCTCGAACGATCGCCGATCTCGACCATTCATTCCTTCGCGGCGACGATCCTGAGGGAGTATCCGGTCGAAGCGCGCGTCGATCCGAATTTCAGCCAACTCGACGCGCTGGAGGGCGCCCTCTTCTTCGATGAATGTTGGAGCGATTTTCTGGCGCGGGAGGCGGAGCAATGGGAGGAGACGCTGAGGAGGTTCATCTTCTTCGGCGGCTCGATAGACGATCTCGGTGCGATCGCCGCCGAGCTGTACGCGCACCGGGCCGGTCGCGTGTGCGAGCGCATGTTCGGGATCGGTCCGCTTCCGGGGGACTGCGCCACGCCGCTCCTTTCGAATCCCGATCCTTCCGCGGGGCTCCGGGACGAGTTCGCCGCGGCGGCCGCGCGGCTTTCGGCGCTCGAGCGCGATCATTGCACGAATCCCGCGGACCGCGGCAGCCTCGCGATCGGGGAATTCGCCGCGAGGATGGAGGCGCTCGGTCTGCTCCGGGGGGACGATCTCACGCGCTTTCTCCTCACGATCAAGCTTCCGAAGAACAAGGGGAGCAAAGAGAACTGGCGGCCGGTGGAGGCCTGCGCGGAGCAGAAGGGGGTATTCGGGGATCTCGAGGAATTCCGGGAATCGGCGAAAGCGGAGTTCTCCGATTATCTGAGGGACGGTCTCGAAGGATTTTTCGACGAGTTTCTCGCCCGGGTCGATAAGCGGAAGGCGTCCCTCGGCGTTCTCGATTTCGACGACCTTCTGATCAAGGTGCGCGAGCTGTTGAGAAGCGGCAGCGCGCTCGACATGCTCCGCGATCGATACCGGTATATTCTCGTGGACGAGTTCCAGGACACGGACCCGGTCCAGGCCGAGATCGTCTATCTCCTCGCGAGTTCCGCGGGGGGCGCCGGAGCGCGCGCCGCGCTCTGCCCCGGCACGGACTCCGCGGGCGGTCCCGACCGGCCGGAGCCGGCGCCCGGGAAGCTCTTCATCGTCGGGGATCCGAAACAGAGCATCTATCGTTTCAGAAAGGCCGATATCGAGACGTACGAGCGCGTGAAGGAACGCCTTTCCGCAAGCGGCGAGCGGCTTTCGATCGTGGAGAACTTCAGGTCCGTGCCCGGCATCGTCGAATGGGTGAACGAGACCTTCTCCGAAATCATGCGGCCTTCCGGCGATGGGAGGTTCCAGCCGCCGTACGAGGCGATCCATCCGTTCCGTTCGGGAAGCGGCGCTCCGGTCGTGCTCCTCGATCTCGAGCTCGAGGAGGGGGATTTGAGGGCGCAGACGATCCGCGCCCGCGAGGGAGAGGCAATCGCGAGGCTCATCCACAAGCTCGTCGAGGACGGGACGACGGTCGCGGATTCGAGAACCCGCGAAGAGCGCGCCCTGAAGTTCGGCGACATCGCCGTGATCTATCCCGGGACGACGGGCATCGACCACTACGAGGAGCCGCTCCGCGCCGAGGCGATCCCGTACGTCGTCGAAGGGGGAAAGCTCTACTACGCCCGCGAGGAGATACGAGCCCTCGCGGCCGCGGTCTGGGCGATCGAGGATCCGTACGATCCGCTCGCCCTCGTTGCCGCCTTGCGCTCGCCGATGTTCGGCGCGAGCGACGAGGATATCTTTCTGTTCGCGAGGATCGGCGGCCGGTTCGATTATCTCGATCCGGGGGAGGGGGCGACCGGAAAGCCGGGCGATCTCGGCGCGGCGCTCGAGCTCCTCGCCGGACTCCACGCGAGGCGCAACGAGCTCGGACCCTCGGGGACGCTCCTCGATCTTCTCGGACGAACGAAGTTTCTCGAGCTGTCGCTGCTTCGGCCGCACGGCGAGCAGCGCGTCTCGAACATCAGGAAGGCGGTCTCGAGCGCTCGCGCATTCGAGGGAAAGGGGGCTTCGTACCGGCGCTTCGCCCGATGGTTCAGGGATCAGGAGGCGCTCGCCTCGGCGGAAGGGGAATCCCCCGTCGTCGAGGAGGACGAAAACGCGGTCCGGCTCCTCACCGTGCACAAGGCGAAGGGGCTCCAGTTCCCCGTGGTGATTCTGGCGAATCTCGTCCAGAGGAGGCATCCTTCGTACAAGATCCTCGTCGAAGGAGGCAGGCGCATCTCGTTCAAGCTCGGACTTCTCGAGACGAGCGACCACGACGCGTTCGAGAAGGAGGAGAAAGCGCGCGAGGCGGCGGAGACGGTGCGCCTTCTCTACGTCGCCTCCACGCGTGCGGGAGACATGCTCGTCATACCGCGCATGCCGAAGGAGGGAAGCTATTTCGGCCTCATCAAGGCGCGCCTCGGCGCCGATGCGGGCGGAGCGGATGAGGGATGTGCGGGCGGAGCGGAGATGAATGGAAAACCGATTCGCTCCGCGCACGTGAGGGACCTCGCGCTCTCTTCCCTGCCGCCCCTTCGCGGGAGGCCGCGGCCGTTCACGAGGTTCTCGGAGCCCTCGCGCGAAGCCGCGTCGAGAGCGGCACGGGAGCGCTCCGAATGGATTTTCGCGAGAGAGCGGCTCCTCGCGGACGCGCGCAAAGGGCCGTTCGCGCTCGCCCCCTCGAAGCTCGGCGCCGCGGCGCTTGCGCCTGTATTCCCCCGCGACGCCGCCCCGGAGCCCGGGCTCGGCGTCCCTGCCGCGGAGGGCGCCGGCGCCACCGTGGCGCGCCCCGATGCGGATCCGCGGTCCCGCGACCGGCTGCTCCTCTTCGGACAGGCGTTCCACCGGATCATGGAGCTCGCGGATCTTTCGGATATGCGTTCCCCCGGCGTTCTGTCCGCGTCGGTCGCCGCCGGCTTCGGAATCGAGGATGCGGCTTGCGAGCTCGAGCGCGTCGCGGAGACGGCGCTTCGATCCGATCTCATCGCGCGGGCGTCGCGTTCCCCGCGCTGCCTGCGCGAAGTGCC
>JAPLKY010000340.1 GCA_026387805.1 Candidatus Krumholzibacteriia bacterium | reverse complement strand
CGTGGCGCTCGCCGCGCGGGAAGCGGGCGTAAGCGTGGTAACGGGGGATACGAAAGTAGTCGAACGCGGCAAGGCGGACGGGATATTCATCAATACGTCCGGCATCGGTGTCGTGCCGGAGGGCGTCGAGGTTTCATCGTCATCGGCGCGGCCGGGGGACGCCGTGCTCATCAACGGGACGATCGGCGAGCACGGGCTCGCCATCATGAGCCGCCGGGAAGGGATCGATTTCGGAAGCGATCTCGCGAGCGACACGGCGCCGCTCTCGAATCTCATCGTCCCGCTGCTCGCTCAGGTGAGAACGGTTCGCGCGATGCGGGATGCGACGCGGGGGGGGCTCGCCGCGGTCCTCAACGAGATAGCGACCGATTCGGCGGCGTGCATACGCCTCGAAGAGGCGGCGATACCGATCTCGGAAACGGTGAAGCGCGGCTGCGAGCTGATGGGGTACGATCCCCTGCTCGTCGCGAACGAGGGGAAGTTCGTCGCCGTCGTGGCGAACGAGGACGCGGAGAAGGCGCTCGCGATCATGAGAGCGCATCCGCTCGGCCTCGGCGCGGTCCGGATCGGCGAGGTCGCCGCCAGTCCGCCGGGAACGGTTATTCTCAGGACCGTCTTCGGCGGCGAGCGCGTGGTCGATATTCCCTACGGCGACATGCTTCCGCGGATCTGTTAGGGCTTTTCCGGCTGTCCCTTTCGCAGGGGAAGCACTCCGGCCATATCGCCGATGACGTTGATGAGCTCCGTATTGGCCGGGACGACGATTTTCGCGTTGTCCTTGAGCGACGCTTGGACCATCTCGAGCTTCTTGAGCAGCTGGGCGTTTCCGATGAAATACTTGTCCGCGGCGTCGTTCACAAGACGGATGGCCTCCGCTTCGCCCTGCGCCGCGAGGATCCTCGCCTGCCGGATGCCTTCCGCTTTCTTGATCTCCGCGCGCTTGATGCCGTCGGCCGTCGTTTCGGCCGCGGTGGCGAAGTCGACCGCCGCGATCTTCTCGTTCTCCGCCTTGACGATCTTGTTCATCGTGTCCTGGACGTCTTTGGGCGGATCGATTTGCTTGAGCTCGGCGCGGACGATGTCGATGCCCCACGAATGCGTCTCCTGGATGAGCACCTTGTGGAGCTCGTCGTTGATCTTGCCTCGCTCGCTGTTGGCCGATTTCAGCGTCAGGGTGCCGATGATGTTCCTGAGCGTGGTGCGGGCGAGATTGACGATCTGCCAATGGACGCTATTGACGTTGTACTGCGAGCTCTTGACGCTCTCCTCGTCGGACTTGACTCGATAGTAGATCTGCGCGTCGACCATCGCGTTCAGGTTGTCGTTCGTGATGATCTCCTGCGGCTCGGCATCCACCATGAGCTCGGTGACGTTCACCTGATACATGCGCTCGATAAAGGGGATGATCCAGTGGAAACCCGGACTTCCGAACCGCTGGTATTTCCCGAGCCTCTCGACGAGCCCTCGGTGCGTCGGGCGAACGATCCGGATGCCCATGAAGAAAACGAGCACGACAATGATGCCCAGGATGAACATCCAACCGAATTGAAGTCCGCTCATAGCTGCCTCCTTTTGAAACGAAGGGATCGAATCGTTGCGCGCGGCGCTTTCACACCGCCGCCGCGAACTCCGGCCGGCATTCCGCCGCGGTTTGGCCGAAGGCGCGTGCATTGACGAGCCGGATTTGTTCCTCGTCGCCGGATCGTTCTTGTCCGATGGTTGTCATGCGGACGACCCTTTCAACTGAGCCGAGCGCATTCTACGGGAAGTCGCCCCGTCGCTCAAGTCAAATCCGGGAGCCTCGCGGGAGCTTCGTCGGGGCTTCCGTCATTGCCTGCGGA
>JAPLKY010000166.1 GCA_026387805.1 Candidatus Krumholzibacteriia bacterium | reverse complement strand
AACGCTCGGCCGATACCCCGGCGAGCGCGAGATCATCTTTCACATTCGCGAGAACGGGCGCGAGCGGGGCGCCTTCCGAGGACGCCTCGGCAAGGTTTCTCCGGGCGTCGAGCTTCTGCAGGAATTGAACGCGATAACGGGGGTTGAGCATGTTGAAGTCTCCAGCTAGCCTGTCCCGCATCATGATCCTCGCCGTGGCGGTGTGCTGCGCGACGGCGAGTGCCTGCCGGTCCCAGATTCTCGAGGACATCCGCCTCGTCGACAGCCCCACGGCCGGCATCCTGCCCCACGGGGGCTACCTGTTCTACGGCGGCATCGGCCCCGAGAGCAGCATTCTCGCCGGCATCGAAGTCGGATTCTTCGACCGCGTGATGCTCGGCGCCTCGTTCGGGTTCCAGAAGTTCATCGGGCGCGGCGATATCGACGTGAACAAGAGGCCCGGTTTCGAAATCCGCGCCCGCCTGATCGAGGAGAGTACGGCGGGTCCCGCCGTCGCCCTCGGGATCGATACCCAGGGAGAGGACGCGTACCTGGCCGATGCGCAGCGCTACGAGCGAAAATCGAAGGGCCTTTACGCGGTCGTCAGCAAGAACTACCGTTTGATCGAGGATCTATCGATTCACGGAGGCGTCAATTACTCATTCGAAGTGAAGGACGAACGAGGCGTGAACGTTTTCGGCGGCCTCTCGCTCGAGATCGTCAAGGGATTCAGCGTTCTTCTCGACTACAATGCCGCGCTCGACGACAACGACGCGGGAGTCGCCACGCATCGCACGCGGGGGAGGGGATACCTCGATAGCGGCCTGCGATTCGATTACCGGGACAATCTGAGGTTCAAGTTCTTCTTCAAGGATCTTCTCGATACCTACGTGCCCGAATCAGGGGTCAAGCGTTCTATCGAGGTGTTCTACATAAGTTCGTTTTGAGCGGCTCATCGGGGAGACGTTCGGACCCTTCCCCCCGGACGCGTCGAGCGGCATACGAGCCGCAGGGAAGAGTCGTTTTTAACTTGACCCTATTGCATTGCATCATATATAATTGAAATGCCAGCGCGAGAGGTGCCAAAATCAAGTTCCGTGTTGCATGTCCCTGATCGGAAAGAGTATGCTTTCCATTCACGTCAGGGATTTTTATTTAGGGGGTGCGATAGTCGCATGATACGAAAAGAGCTCCTCGATATTCTGGCCTGCCCCGCGTGCAAGGAGAAGGTCGTTTTGAACGAGGCGGGAACATATCTGATCTGCGGCACATGCCACGTGCGCTACCCGATCGAGGAGGAGATCCCGATCATGCTGATCGACAGGGCGGAGAAGATCGGCTAGCAACTCGAGCGGAGGTTCCGGGCCCATGTGTCTCTTTACGCATGTCGCATTCGGCGCGATCGCGGGGGCTCTCTCGCCGACTCCCTACGCGGTGCCTCTCCTGGGGCTCGCGAGCCACGTCGTCCTGGACGTCATTCCGCACCGCGATATCGACCGAATGCGCTACGAGATGATTCTGGCCGTTCTCGCGATCGCCGCGATTGCGCTCGGTGGGGCGCTCAGCATGAAAGTCGTCCTCGGAATCGCGTTCGCGCTCATCCCCGACGTCGAGAATCTTTTGTGGAAGCTCGGCGCCATCCGCGACGATCAGAAGGTCTTCCCGGGACACCGCAAGTACCTCCCGCACGGGATGATCACCGGGAGGAGCAGCATAGGCCTCCAGATGGCCGTTTCCGTCGCCGCCATAGCATTCTTGATACGGAGGGGCATATGAAGAGACTCCTTCTTGCGTCGGCGCTCTGCGCGGCGTTCGCATCTCCCGCCTTCGCCGTGCCTCCCCGCGTCGTTTCCACGAGCGCCGGCAGCGTGACGGTCGAATTCACGATCCCCAGCCCGTCCGTCATGCCGATCGAGGCCTCGGGAAGCGAGCGATTGAGCCGGGTATTCGTGGAGGGCTTCTTCTCGCTCGCTATCGAGGGATCTCCCATCCTTCCCGTGAGGCGCTTCTTCTTCGCGGTCGGCGCTCCGGAGAACGTCAGAATCGACGTGCTCGAGGAGGAATCATATTTCATGAGCGGCGTGCTCCCGACCGTCGCTCTCGCGAAGGGCGCTCCCGGGGATGAGCGGGCGGCGCTCGCGAAGGTTCCTCCCCTGTCGGAGCAGCGGTTCGTTCGCCTGAACGGGATCGAGAAGATCCGCGGCACGTATTGCGCGTTCGTCGACGTCTATCCGGTTCTCTTCGATCCGGCGGCGAAGGGGCTTTCATGCGCCCGCCGGCTCGTCGTTCGCCTCTCGTTTCCGCCGGGGGAAACGCTCGGGGCGGGAGGCAGGGGCGCATTCTTCGCGGACGATCTGCTCGTCAACGCGGAGCAGGCGGCTTCGTGGAGCCGACATCCGGCGGCGACCGCCGGCGCCGCGCGCACCCCGTTCGAATTCGCCCTCTCGAGCAATTGGGTCAAGATCGGGGTGAAGGGAAAGGGCATCTACATCGTCACGTATAACGACCTTCTCACGGCGGGGGCGAATCCCGCGCTCATCGATCCCGCCACGCTCCGGCTCTTTTCGGGAGGACCCTATCCCGAGCCCGACAGCCTGAGCGGGGGGGGGAGCTGGCGGGACGCTTACCATTTCGCCGAGCACGCGATCCTGTATCGCGGACAGGGGGGCGGTTCCCTGCAGCCGACGGATACGGTGTTCTTCTACGGTCTTCCCGCCGCGGGTTGGGCGAACGACGCCGATCCCTCGGCGAGTCCTCGGCAATACGCCAAGCATCCGTACGATTCGACGAACGTCTACTGGCTCACGTGGGGCGGCGACTTCGCAGGCTCCCCGCGTAGAATCGACGAACGCGACGTCGCGCCGCTCTATTCACCGAGCGACACGCTGATCACGTGGTATGAAGAGCGCATTCGCGCGGAGAAGGACCTGTACTACGATCCCGTCTACGTCGATGACCGGTGGTACTGGAATCTCCTCAAGCTGAACGGAAGCACGTCCTACTTCCAGGACGAATTCTTCACGACGGACGTCGCCGACGCCTCGGGCGTCATGAAGACCAAGGCGTATGGACCGTTCAATCGTCTTCTTTTCATGGACCCGAACACGGCCACGTACCTTGTCAACGGCGTGGTTATCGGGACGGCTACCTGGATCGTCATGTCCGACTACCGACCGTCGAGCATGAAGACGCTCGAAGCCGCGGTATCGAATATCGCGGAGGGACGGAACGTCTTCGGCGTGTCGAAGTCCGTCGGCGACGAAATGTACGTATTCTGGTACGAGATATTCTACCACAGGTTCCTGCGGGCCTCTCAGGGGGCGCTCCATTTCGGGGCGCCCGAGCGGGAGCGCCGGGCGCGCTACGAGCTCGGGGGATTCCCGGCGGGAGAGAAGCTGCTCTTCGACGTGACCGTCGACGAAAGTCCCGTCCTCTGCACGGGATGGCAGTCGACGCCGGCGGGTCTCGTCTTCGAGGACTCGCTGCAGGGGCGGCCGCGCCGATACGCGGCGGTGTCGAGGACGGCGTTCAAGAAGGGCGCCCTTTCCTTCGAGAGCGTGCCGTCGCTGAGGGACGAGAGCGCCTGCCCGGACATGGTGATCCTGTACCACGAGGCTTTTCGCGACGCGGCCCTCATGCTGAAGGCGCACCGCGAGCGGGTGTTTCCCGGCGTCCGGAATCCGGTCGTGCGGGCCGTGGACATCGAGGACGTGTACAACAATTTTTCCGGCGGCCACAAGGATCCGATTGCGATCCGCAACTATCTCAAGTTCCTGTACGATCGGGGCGCGTGCGGGGGCGGGGGAGAACC
>JAPLKY010000076.1 GCA_026387805.1 Candidatus Krumholzibacteriia bacterium | reverse complement strand
GGGTTGCGTCGACGCAACGATCCCTTCGAATTTGTAAGAAAAAGGGGACTGTCCCCAATTAATCGACGGTGGGGAGGCTGGAGGCTTCGCGGCTCTTCCGGCGTAACAGGCTCGCGCGGGTGATCACGTCCTCGCCGAGCTTGTCGTTGACCGCGTCTTGAGCCTCGGTCAGCTTGCGCGCGCGTTCGGTGGCGGGGTCGGGGAACAGCGAGCCGGGTGCGCTTCCGGCGCGCACGAGGGCGCTCACGCCGACCCCGAGCAGGCGCACGCCCTGGCCGTGAAGGTCGATGCGCTCTCGGTACATCGCGCGCGCCGCTTCGAGGATCGCGACGATATCGCGGCGTTTCTCCGCCTCTCCGGCCGGCTTCGCCCGGTACTGGATCATGCCGACTCCGGCCGAAACGAGCGCTCCAGCCGCGAACGCCACGTTCCCGCTCCCGACGACGCTCCTGTCGAGGATCGCGTACAGAAAGGGGGGCGGCGGAATCCGCGCGGCGCCGGTCGCTTCCGCGAAATAACCGCGCTCGATCGCGTAGAGCGCGAAGCGGAGCGATTTGAAGCGGCCCGATTCCTTCTCGTCGATGAGCTTCCCGAACTCTTCGAGCACGCGAAGCGCTTCCTCGGCGCGGGCGAAATTGGCGCGCGCCACGGCCGCGAGAGAGCCCCGGGCGAGCTCGGAGGCTGTCGCGCTTCCTCTGGCGACGTCCCCGACGCTGTCGCGGTGCTGGAGCGCCCCCTCCGCGAGCGCCTCGACCCCTCGGCGCACCTCATGGCGCAGGTCCTTGAGACTCGCCGTCAGCGGCGCATTCCGCATCGAGAAGCGCGCGATCTCCTCCACGACGCGCAGGCCCTCGGCGCAGCGATTCGCGTTGGCATCGAGAATGCGCAGAACGACCGCGCGGTCCGTATCGCTCATGCCCACCATCTAGGCGATGATCACTCCCTCCCGGACCTCGGGCACGCTCAAGCTCACGCCGACGCGCGAGCAGAACACGACGTCCTTCTCGAACCCGAGCTCGATGAGCCGTCGACCGTGATCCGACGAACGCACAAACGCTTCCGCATTCGAACCGAACTCCTCCGCGACGACGCGCGCGATACGGGCCGCGTCGGATATCGACTCCGGCGAGGCGGAGGGTTCGAGGGCCATGAGGAGCATCCCTCCGCAGAGAAGATCCTCCGCCGCGATGCTCCCCTCCGAACCGCAACAGAGCACGACGAGCTCGCGCTCCGCGCGAAGCGCGGCGGCGACCGCATGGAGGTTCGTGAGCGCGCAGATGACGATACGAGCCGCCTTGGCGGCCGTCGCTATGGCCCGGGTGCCGTTCGAAGTGGTCATGACGAGCGTCTTGCCCCGTACGCGGGCGGGAGTGAATTCCCCCGGAGAGTTGGAGAGATCGAAGCCGGGGACGGGAAGACACTTCCGCTCCCCCGCAAGCAGTTTCTTGTCGCGCTCCGCCGGACGCACGAGGCGGGAGGCGGTTTCCACGTCGGCGATAGGTATGATCCTCTCGGCGCCGCTCTCGACGGCCGCGACGATCGTGCTCGACGCTCTCAGCACGTCGATGACGACGACCGAAGCGTTCTGCAGGGAATTCTTCTCGGCCTGCTCAAGCGTTGCGTAGAATTTGATATTCATCCCGCACTCGTGATCGCGCGCATACCCCGACCTGAACGGAGGAACGCGGGAGACACGCGGGCCGCCGCGAGCCGGCTCGCAATCGCCTCGCTACGCGATGGGATCAGAAATCGCCCGCAGGGCCGCCCTTTCCCGCGCCTTCGAACGTCTCCCATGTCTTGTCGCTCGTGGCCTGGATGCCTTTGAGCCTGAGGCTGAACTCGTGAGGGTTGGAACTGTTCTTGAGCGCCTCCTCCATCGTAATGGAGCCGTTCGACAGAAGCTTCATGAGCGACTGATCGAAGCTCTGCATGCCGTGAGAGGAGACGCCCTCGCGAATTGCCTGCGTGATGAGAGGCGTCTTTTCAGGATCGATAATATACTCCCGGATCGTGGAAGTGACAATCATTACTTCCACCGCCGGGACTCGCCCTTTCTTGCCGCTGATCGGGATGAGCCGCTGGGCGATGACGGACTGGAGGGTGGCGCCGAGTAGGTAGCGGATCTCTTGGTGCTGGTGCGGAGGGAAGAAGGAGATGACGCGGTTGATCGTCTGGGTCGCGTCGACCGTGTGGAGCGTCGACAGGACGAGATGTCCGGTGTCGGCGGCCATGAGCGCGATCTCCATCGTGAGGGCGTCGCGGATCTCGCCGATGAGGATCACGTCGGGATCCTGGCGGAGGATGTGGCGAAGCGCCTCATGGAAGGACGATGTGTCGCTTCCGATCTCGCGCTGATTGATGATGCTCTTCTCGTCGTGGTGAAGGAATTCGATCGGATCCTCCACCGTGATGATGTTCTTGTTCGCCGTTTTGTTGATCTCGTTGACCATGGAGGTCAGCGTGGTCGATTTGCCGCTTCCCACGGTTCCGGTGACGAATATCAGGCCGCGCGGGCGGAGCGACAGCTCCTTGAGCACGACCGGAAGACCGAGCTCGTCGATGCTCTTGATGTTCACGGGAACGTGCCGGAACACCATGGCGATCGAGCCGCGCTGAACGTAGAAGTTCGCGCGAAACCGGGCGAGCCCCGAGACGCCGAACGCGAAATCCACCTCTCGCGTTTTCGTGAAACGATCCTTCTGGGACGGCGTGAGAATCTGAGTCGCGATTTCCTCGAGATCCTTCGGCGAGGGCTTCTCGAGTCCGAGGTGCCGGAGCTTTCCGTCGACCCGCACGACCGGTGGGAGCCCCGCCTTGAGATGAAGATCGGATCCTCCCTGGTTGATCATTTCCTCGAGTATCTTCTTGATAGTCATGCATCACACCTTCCCGATGCTCATAATGCGAATCACGCCGCTTGCCAAATACGGTTATCGCATGCGATACCAAATGGTTACGATTCTTCCAACGCCCGTGCGGCATCGGACTCTCCCAGCCGCTATTTTGTGCAAGGATCAGGCCGATTCGGGGAAAAAAAGGCCGGCCGCGGAAGGCCGGAATGAGGATCGTGCCCGGGGCGCCCGCGCCGTTTCAGGCGCGTTCTATGTGTCGTCCGGTCCGTTCTACTTGTTCCGCAACCTCTTGAGCCAATCGCGGAATTGCTCCATATCACGATCGGTCGTGGCAGGCTCGCCGGAAGAGCCTTCGGACTTGTCCTCGTCCGGCGCGCTCGCGGACGTCCCCGCTGCCCGCCCGGCCGCGCCCTCGAGCGCGCGCCCGGGCTCGATCCCTTCGCCATCCTTCGCGGGACCCGGCATCGTCTCCACGCCGTCGTCCGCCGCCTCCCCGCCGTGCCCCGCCGTGCTCGAAACGAGACCCTCGCTGATGTCGCTCAGGGAAATGGTGAGAATGTCCTCACGGAACGCCTTATCCCGCTCGGCCTCGGTAACGTTCATGAGAGCCTCGAGCTTCGCGACCATTTCCTTCGCCTCCATGTTCCCGGGCTCCCGCTCGAGAACATCGTGATAGATGCGGAGAGCTTTGTTGTAGTACCCCTGCGCGGCATAGATGCCGGCGAGTGTCATCGTGGCGAGCTCCCTCGGACGTTCGTCGCGCATCGATTTCGCGTCGGCGAGGTCGATCTCCTTGACGACGAAGGACGCCTCCATCTCCTTGAGGGCGCGCGCAACCTCGGCGTTCGTCGCGTCGATCGAAAGAATTCTTCGATAGAACTCGGCCGCCTCGGAGCGCTTGTCCTCGGCAAGGAGGATATCGCCCATGAACTTGAGCGCGACGAGGTTCTCGCCGTCCAGCTCGAGAACGCGGCGGAATTCCGCCTTCGCGCGCTCCGTCGCTCCCTTGTCATAGTAGCATTTCCCGAGAATCACGTGGGCGCTCGCGTAGTGCGGCATCTTCTCGAGACCGCGCTCGAGAATCTCGATTGCCTTATCGACGTCGCCGTTCTTCCGGTACGCGTCCGCGAGAGGCGCGAAAAGACGCGAATCGCGCGCACGATCGTATCGTTCGATCAGGTTTTGGAGCTCGTCGCTCATGGTGCGCAGCCTTCCCATCCTTCGTGAGCGGATATTCACGTTCGAGGCTATCAGAGGCGACAATCGCTGTCAAGAGAATGCGCCCGTCGAGCGCGTCAGAAGCTGAAGGTCTCGGCGAATGCCATGGCCTCTCTCAGCAGTTCGTTCTTATCCTGTCCGGGCGCGTACACAAGGCAATCGACGAGCCAGACGCGGGACTTGACGCCGTCGGCGACGAACCAGCATATGAAGGATCCGCCGGCGGGTTCGATGCTGCTCTCCCAGTATCCGTCCATCCGCACCGCCGCGTACGGGCCGAGACGCGTCGCCGTGAACTTCACGAGATCCCGCCGCATGACGTACTTGTCGAACAGCTTGAACGTGACGTCCGACCTGAGTTGGTAGAGCTCGTTGGAATCCGCGAGGGAGACCGTCCCCTTCCCGAACGCCTTCCAGGCGACCGAAAGCACACGCGGCGGTTCGGGATGGATGAGCGAGACGCCGGAAATCTCGGGACGCTCCTCGTCGATCTTGTAAACGTTCGGAATCCTGAATGAGAAACCGTACCGGTCTTTCAGATACCTCTCGAGATAGGTGTCTTCGCCCTGCTTGAGCATCGACTCCCGAATACGCTCCCGGTTCCCGTCCTCGATGATGTTCCTGAGGATGCCGCCCTGCTCCCGCGCGGCGACCGAGAGACCGTCATTCGAGACACCGGTCACGATGATGGTGAGCTGGCCTTTGACCGGGGAATTCATCTTCTTGAACACGCTGTATTTCCCCTCGAGCACGCCCTTGGCGCCGGAAGGTCCGATGAACTGCTCGATGATGCTGCCGACCTTCCCCTGATTCACGATCCCGAAGATCACCATGTTCTTGGCGGGGATTTCCTTCTCGAACTGAAACGCGGGGACGACGCGCACCCTGAACTGAAGCTCGTTCTTCGTGTAGAAATCGAGCTCGTGCTGAAGCGCATTCACCATTTCCACCGTGGGGCCTTCCAGCTTGCCCGTTTCCGTCACGAGAACGATGCCGCTGTACGATCCGGCGGGCGGCGCGTTGAAAGGCCCTCCCTGGCTGCCGCACGAAGCGGCGCAGGCGCCGAGGCACACGAAGGCGAAGATGGTCGATAGATATCTCATGGCGAATCTCCGGAGAAATAATAGAATTGGGAGAGGTTCGGGGGCAAGCGGAATCTTGCTCGCGGCGCCGCCCGGGACTACGTGCCGGATCGCGTCCGTCACGGCAGCGAATTGTTGAGGCGCTGCATCCGCTCCTTGTCGAGCATGCCCCGGTAGATCATGAGTTGCCGTTCGAGGCGTTGAACCCGCCGTTTGAGCATCTCGTTTTCCTGCGTGAGCGAATCCTCGCGGGAACCGGCGACGACCTCGAACGGGGATTGGCGCACGCTCTCGCCGCCCCGCTCGATCGTGAAGATGTTGTCCGATACCATCCGGGGACCCGCGTAGGAGCCGCTCATATGATAATCGGGAAGGGCGTCTTCTTCCACCGACGGCATCTGGACCAGCGCGGTGCCCGCGCGATTCTCGCGGGAGACCTCCCTGATGGTGGGTTCGTTCATCCCGATCCGCTGCGCGACGAACGTCGCCGCGACGATGACGACGGCCGCGGCGGCCGCTCCGAGCGCGAACCGCGATACCCACCGCTTTTCGACGAACGGACTCCCTTCGACGTCGCGCCGCATGAGTTTCGACTTTTCCTGCATGATACGGCGTTTCACGTTCCATTCAAAACCGTCGCTCACGGAGAGCTCGGGAAGGGATCCTATCGCATCGAGACTCGCCTCCATCTCCTTCACGAGAAGCCCGCATGAAGAGCAGTGCGCGAGGTGGCGCGCGAGCTCCATGCGACCGGCTTCATCGAGCGCGCCGTCGCGGCTCAAGAAGTACAGATCCTGCGCTTTCCTGCATTTCATCATCCATTCCCCTTGGTCTCGAAATCCTTGGCAACGAACGGCGCGACCATCTTCTTGAAGTGCGCCCTCCCTCTATTGATGCGCGAGCGTACCGTCCCGAGCTTCAGCCCGGTCACGGCCGCGATCTCCTCGTAGCTCAAATCGTTGATCTCGCGAAGGACGAAGGCCGGGCGATACTTGCCCGGGATCTTCTCGATGGCATCCTGGATCAGCTCGTTCAGGTTCGATTGCTCCATGTCATAATCGGGTCGCTGGGAATCATCTCTCAGGTCCATCCATTTCCCGTCCTCTTCGCCGCCCGATGTCTCCGACCAGAGGCTCACCATTGCGGGCCGCCGCTTCGCGTTCCGCACGCGATTGCGCACGAGATTCGTGGCGATCGTATAGAGCCAGGTCGAAAAACGGGCGATCGTCCGATATTTCTCCGCGTGGATGTACGCCTTCACGAACGTTTCCTGCGCGAATTCCTCCGCCTCGCTGCGGTCCCCGAGGAGCCGGCACAGGTACGTGTAGAGACGGTTCTTGTACCGCCCCACGATGGCGTCGAACGCCTGATTCCGCCCTTCCTGGACGAGAAGCATCAGCTCCTCGTCGGTGAGCTCGCCGAAATCGATCTTGCGCTGAGGTAGCTCAACCGGCCTGTTCAATCCGTCATCTCCATTTTTCTCGTCCGTCATGTTTGAACACCCTGCATTCGGAAAAGTTCCCGGTTGCGCGATGAGACGCGGCAATTATTGTTCATCCGTTATCGGTCATTGATTCCGTTCAATTCGAACATAGAGGGCGTTGCCGTAATTGCTTTTATTTCAATTAGTTCAAAGGTTGCTCTTTCGCCGCCGTTTTCTCTCCGGAGCCTCACCCAGCGCGGGTATGCGAGGTTCGACGACGACGACGGCCTTCCATACGAGACGGTATAGCAGCCCCCGCCGCCGGCGAAGCACTGCTCGAATTCCCGTGTTCCCCAATCCCGCTCGCCGCGCATCTCGATCCGTCGTTTCCTCCAGTCCGCCTTCAGCCGCCATGTCTCTCCCGAGCGGGCAATCGAGACGGATCGCATCTCGGCGCACCGCGGCAGCGCGAGGAGCATCGCGACGAGAATATCGTCGGGCGCCACCTCGCACCCCGTCTCCTTCCGCACGAGAGCCAGGGATGAATCGTTTCCGAGATACTTCCCGCTCTCACGATCGTAGATGACGAGGCTGTCACCGGCGAGAATCGTCACCTCCTCCTCGATCGCGCCGAAGAGACTCGAGTGCCGGAAGTCGATTCGGGCCATGCCTTCCCCCGGCGAATAGGCGACCCGTATGAGTCCCCTGATGCGGTACCGGGAGAGGTCCAGACGGAGCTTTCCGACGATCTCGACGTCTTCCCCCGTCTTCACCGGAGAGAGGAGCGCCTCGAAACGCTCGTCGCAGGGCGCCTCGACGCGGCGCGGTCCGAACGTCGCGCACGATTGCGCCAGAACGATCAATGCCACGGCGGCTTGAAAAGCCGCAATGCGCCTATCGAACCTTCTCATCGCTCCTGAGCTTTCTCGCCTTTTCGCCGACGCCCGCGCCGGCCGGATCGATAGCGAGCGATTTCTCGTACGCCTCGAGAGCCTTCGCCGGTTCGTTCAGCTTGAGGTAGGTGTCGCCCACATGATCCCAGATCACCGCGTCGTCGGGCACTCTGTCCAGCGCCTTGAGAAAGATGCCGAGGGCATCGCGGAATTGCCCCTTCTTGTACCGTATCCACCCGAGGCTGTCGAGGAAATACCCGTTCTCCGGTTCCCGATCCAGCGCCTTGCCGAGGAGCGTTTCGGCGAGATCCAGATTCTCTCCCTTCTCCGCGAGGAGATACCCGTAGAGATTGGCCACGACGGGATCCTCCCGATTGCCGTCGTACAATGGAATGATGCGCCCGAGCGCGTCGTCGAATCGTCCCGCGTGCCCGTACAGCATCGCAAGCTCCATTGCCGTGCTCTCATTCTTCGGATCGAGCCGCTCGGCCTTCAGGAGAAACCGCTCGGCATCCTCCACCTCTCCCCCCTTGCGCAGGATCGAACCCAGAAGGAAATTATCCTCCGCCGAATCCTCCCCCGCACGCCCCGCGGCCTTCGCGAGATAGGCCCGCCGCTCCGCCTCGGAGAGCTCAAGCGCCTCATCCGGTCCCGAAGGGCCTTCGGCCCCGCGATAGCAAATGAGGAGAAGACCGATGTAGTTCTCGAAGCGGTCCGGCTCGAGCTCGATGAGCCTCTTCAGATACCCGTACGCGGTCCTGAAATGCCCCCGCTCTATCTCCATTTCGGAAACGACCCTGAGGAGGGCGGGGCTCTCTCCCGTCTTCTTCATGAGCCCGTTGAAGACGGAAAGGGCCTGCTCGTTCATCCCCGCTCTGTAAAGGAATCTGCCGTAGATGAGCTCTCCCCTTTCGTCGAGCGACCCGTTATCGTGCAACGGCGCGAGAAGCGCCGCCCCTTCCGCGTACTTTCGCTCCGTGAAGAGAATCTCCGCGAGCCCTTCGACCGCGTCGCGGTTGAACGATTCGAAACGCAGAATCTCCCGATACTCCGTCTCCGCCTCGCTCGTGCGACCGGCGCCCCTCAGGAGCCGAGCCCGCGCGACGCGCGCGTTCACGTAATCGGGGTCGATCTCGAGCGCCTTCTCGAGCGCCGCGAGCGCGCTGTCGGTCTTGCCCGCGTCGGCATCGAGGAGGCCGAGTTCGTAGAAGACGTAGAAATCCGCTTCGCGGAGTCTGCTTGCCTCGAGGAGGATCCGGCGCGCCTCTCCGGGTCTATCGAGCTCGAGATTCACCTTCGCGATGAACCTGAGAATTTGGAACGGGGAGATTTCGGGGTCGTTCCGGAGCTCCTCGAGGAGCGCTAGGGCCGCTTCCTTGTTTCCGAGGCGGTACTCCACCTCCGCGAGAACGGTTCGCGCGTCGCTGCCGTACAGCTTCCTCGCGATGAGATCCTCGC
>JAPLKY010000361.1 GCA_026387805.1 Candidatus Krumholzibacteriia bacterium | reverse complement strand
CTCCCCGCCCATGGCCTCGCGGGCATCCGGAGCGCGGGAATAGAGCCATGGGAGCGAGATACTTCCAGGATTTCGATTGGCTGATACTGCTGCCGGCGGTCCTGCTCATCGCGCTCGGGCTCCTCACCCTCTATTCGATCGATCACGTTCCCGCCGAGTTCAGGGGTGACTTTCAGCCGACGAAGACAGGCGCCTTCGAGCGTCAGCTCATCTGGGCGCTCGCCGGGCTCGTCGTGATGACGATCGCGTGCCTCGTCCCTTTCACGTATTACGACGGGATGGCGGTCATCTTCTACTGCGTAGGCCTGGTGCTTCTCGTCGCCGTGCTCTTCGCTCCCGCGGTGAAGGGGGCCAGGCGATGGATCGATATCGGCGGTTTCAATCTGCAGCCGAGCGAGTTCATGAAGATCGCGGTCATATTCATGCTCGCGCGCTTCCTCGCCGAGAAAAGGAACCGGCCGGACAGCTTTCGCGTGCTGATCATCGGCGCCGCGATCGCGTTCGTGCCGTTCCTCCTGGTCATGAAGGAGCCGGATCTCGGCACGTCGCTCGTGTTTCTCGCGCTCCTTTTCCCGGTCATGTACTGGCGCGGCATCGACGAAAGCCTTCTCATCCTTTTCATGACGCCGCTCCTGAGCGCGCTTCTCACCGTCTTCAGCGCGACCGCGGCGGAACGGGGCAGCTATCCGTTTCTCCTGCTCCTGTTCTTCATCGTGATCCTCATCGCCGCGTACCGGCGCAGACGCGACCTGTTCCGGAGCATTTCGCTCGTCGGGTTGAACGTCGGGGTGATGCTCCTCGTGCCGATGGTGTGGAACAGGCTCGAACCGTATCAGCAGAAGCGCATCCTCACCTTTCTCAGACCCGAATCCGACATCCTCGGCTCGGGGTGGCAGGTCTACCAGTCGAAGCTCGCGATCGGCTCCGGAGGATTCATGGGGAAGAAGTTCCTCCACGGCACCCACAAGCTTCTCGCGTTCCTTCCCGAGCGTCACAGCGATTTCATCTACTCGGTGCTATCGGAGGAGTTCGGATTTCTCGGCGCCCTCGTGCTTCTCGTATTGTTTTCCATTATCATCATCCGCGGGCTCTATCTCGCCACGAAGGTGAAGAACCGGTTCGCGTCGATCGTCGCGGTGGGTATCTGCTCCTACTTCGCGTTTCATGCGATCGTCAATATCGGCATGACGACGGGTCTCATTCCCGTGACCGGGCTCCCGCTTCCCTTCATGAGCTACGGCGGTTCGTCGATGGTCGTGAGCTGCTTTCTCGTCGGCGTGCTTCTCAATTTCAGCAGACGCTTCTATGAGTACTAGGAGGACCGCGTGCATCCCATACTGATCGAAATCGGGCCGCTCAGGATCTATTCGTACGGCTTCATGCTCGCGTTGAGCTTCTGGATCGGGATCCTGCTGGCGGCGAGGCGCGCCGCGAAACGCGGCATCAATCAGGATCATATCTACGACATGAGCATCATTCTGATCCTCGCCGCCGTGATCGGCTCGCGGACGCTGTACATCCTCACGCACCGCGCGGACTACCGCACCCTCATCGATATCATTGCGCTCTGGCAGGGAGGAGCCACCTTCTATGGCGGATTCATCCTCGCCGTCGCGGGCGCGGCCGTCTATATCCGAAGAAAGAGGCTGCCCTTCCTGCGCGTCGCCGACGCGTGCGCCCCCTCGATCGCGCTCGGTTTCTTTTTCACGAGGATCGGCTGCTTTCTGAGCGGATGCTGCTTCGGGCATCCGACGAAATCGATTCTCGGGATCGTCTTTCCGCCTCAATCGCCGGCCGGATACTATTGCGCCGGGCTCGCCGTGCACCCGACGCAGCTCTACGATTCGTTCTACGGCCTCGTCATGGCGTCCGCGCTCCTTCTCATGGACAGGAAGAGTCCGTTCGCCGGCTTCACGTTCGGCATGCTATGCGTCCTCTACGGCGCGGGACGATTCACGATCGATTTCTACCGGTTCTACGAGAAATCGGCCATGGTCGGGAAGCTCATGACGGTGAGCCAGCTCATGAGTCTCGTCCTCATCGCCGTCGGCGCCCTCATTCTCGGCCTGCTCTCGGCGCGGGCCCGAAAGGCGAAGGGCGCGGCGGCGTAGAGGCGAGGGCGGAGGGAGCGGCGGCGCGGGACGCGGTCCCGGGCGTTCGTGGGGGGGCGAAGGGTGGCGGCGGGGTGCGGGGATTCCTCTCGTTTCTTCTCGATTGTCTCATTCCGCGTTCATGTCTCGCGTGTGGGCGGGGGATCGGCTCCTTCGATCCGGTTGCCGTTTCGTCGGCGACCCGCATGACCCCCCGGATGGAGGAGTTCCTCGACTCCGGATTGCGGACGGAACTCTTCGCGGGAATCTCGGTGTCCGCGGACGTTCTGTGCCCCGGATGCTGGTCGAAGCTCGAACTGGCCCGGGGCGAGGGTCGTCTCGCGGGCCGGTCCGCCGGCGCAATGGACGTGCCGCTTGTCTCGCCGTTCCACACGAGCGACGAGCTTCTCGCACTCGTGCGGTTTCTCAAGTTCTCCGGGGGAAGAAGCGTAGTCCCCCCTCTCGGGTGGTGGATGGCGGCGGCCCTTGGGGATTATCTCGGCAAGGCCGCGGAACGTGATTCGTTCGATTGCGTGCTCGTTCCCGTTCCGCTCCATCCGACGCGGGAGAAGTCGCGCGGCTACAATCAGGCGGCGCTTCTTGCCCGTGAGGTCGCCGGGCGGCTCGGGCTCGACGTCGATTCGAGGATTCTCAAGAGAACCAGGAACACGAAGGCTCAGTCGACGCTCGATCGGAAGAAACGATCCGAGAACGTGTGCGGCGCTTTCGGCCTCGGCCGCGGGGAATATGCCGCGGGCAAAAACGTTATCCTGATGGATGATCTCGTGACGACGGGGGAGACCGCACAAGCCTGTATCGCCGCTCTGGAGAGCGCCTCGCCGCGCTCGATCGCCGTGCTCGCGGCGGGACGCGCAAGAGATTGATTATTCATACGGCTGCGTGCGGCGGCGGCCCCTTCTCCGGTCCCGGGTCGGCAGCCATCTGTAGCTTGACAGACGGAGGCGCGCTGTGGGAACATAGCGCTGTCCCGGCGAGGTAACCGAACCTGGAAAGAGGGGGAAATCGTGCTCGCGACCAACAAGGAGCTCATGGCGGCTGCCCGGAAGGGGAAGTACGCGGTTGGAGCTTTCAATATAAATAACATGGAATGGCTGCAGGCGGTCACGGGCGCCGCCGAGGAGCTCGGGAGCCCCGCGATCATTGCCCTCTCGGAAGGGGCGATCAAGTACGCCGGCTTCCGCGACATCGTTTCCATGGTGAGGCTCATGGCCGAGGAGAAGAAGGTCCCCATCTCCCTGCACCTCGATCACGGCAAGGACATGGACATCATCGTGAAGTGCATCGAGGGAGGCTTCACGTCGGTCATGATCGACGGCTCCGCGCTTCCCTTCGAAGAGAATATTGCGGTGACGGCGAAGGTCGTTGAGAAGGCCCGTCCGAAGGGGGTCTCGGTCGAGGGAGAGCTCGGAAAGCTCGCCGGAATCGAGGACAACGTTTCCGTCGCCGAGCGCGACGCGATATTTACCAATCCAACGCAGGCGGAGGAGTTCGTCAACCGCACCGGCGTCGACGCGCTTGCGATCGCGGTCGGGACCTCTCACGGCGCGTACAAGTTCAAGGGCGAGGCGCACCTCGCGTTCGATCGCATCAGCGAAATCGCCTCGCGTGTGAAGGCGCTCCTCGTGCTGCACGGCGCCTCGGGCGTCAAGCAGGAGAACGTCGATCTCGCGAACAGGTTCGGCGCGTCGATAAAGGGCGCGAAGGGAGTACCCGACACCGCAATCGTCGAAGCGATTCGCCGCGGAATCTGCAAGGTCAATATCGACACGGACATACGTATCGCATTCAACGCCTATGTGCGAAAGGCGCTATCCGAGAAGCCGGAGGAGATCGACCCCCGCAAGGTGCTCGGCCCCGGACGCGACGCGATCGCCTCGGTCGTGCGCGAGAAGATCAAGCTCTTTGGAAGCGAAGGCAAAGCCAGGTAGCGGAAACACATCATTCAAGAAGGAGGATCCCATGGCGATCAAGGTTGCCATCAACGGTTTCGGGAGAATCGGCCGTCTCGTCTTCCGCGAGGTTATAAAGGACAAGGAGTTCGAAGTCGTCGCCGTGAACGATCTCACGAACGCGGCGACGCTCGCGCACCTCGTGAAGTACGACTCGGTCCACGGAAAATTCAAGGGCACCGTGGCGGTCAAGGATGACAAGTACATCGTCGCCGACGGCAAGGCGGTCGAGGTTCTCGCCGAGAAGAATCCCGCCGCGCTCCCGTGGAAGAAGCTCGGCGTGGACGTCGTCATCGAATCGACGGGCAAGTTCCGCAAGCACAAGGATGCCTCGCTCCATAG
>JAPLKY010000273.1 GCA_026387805.1 Candidatus Krumholzibacteriia bacterium | reverse complement strand
GCGGGGCTCGCCGCCCTGAACGCCGGGCATTGGGGACTTATCTTTACGGCGGCCGGCCTTCTCGCCCTCTCGTTCAGGATATTTCCGCTTCTCAGGAAAGAAGAGGCCGTTTCGGTCGTCTTCGCGTCCTTCTTTCTCGTGCTCGTCTCCTCGCTCGCCGTATACACCGTCGCGAACGAGCGCTACACGGACCTGCGGAAGGGGTACATTCTCGAAAAGATCCGGGAGTTCAACAAGCCCGAAGACAACTGGATGCAGGTCTACCTTCCCGATATCTGCGCGGAGATATCGAACGATCCGTCGATGTCGTCCCGCGTCGTTTCGCGGGAGGAATCGGCCGCGTTCGAAATATGGGCCCAGAGCAGTCTGAGCCGGGGCGGCCTGTCGTGCGTCTTCGAGGTGTTCGACGCAAACGGCGCCATGCTGTCGCGATTCGCCGTGGGAATGCCGTTCGACGTTCCGCGCGGGGTTCCGAATCGGGCGCGCTTCGGCCTCGGGCCGTTCGTCGAATCGTCGCGCGCGGAAACGCGCGGCGGCACCGTTCTCTATTACGCGGGCTACGCGCCGATCTTCCATCCGCGCGGCGAGCTCCTCGGTTGGGTCGAGATCACGATTCCGTATTTCTTCGAGAATCCGGAGCTGCTTGCCCGAACGGGGCGCATGGCGCCCGAGATCCTGCAGAATATCGATCCGGGAGGCGAGCGGCGGCGAGACATGCCCGAGAAGCTCCTCGTCGCGCGCGTTTCGGGAAATCGGGTGATCGCGTCTTCGGAGAGCGGGTTGCGGACGGGGACCGTCCTCGGAACGAGCGCGGGAGACTGGTTCGCGCTCGCCGTGGGGAAGGAGGCGTACGATTGTTTCATGGAGCTCGGCGCGAACGACGCGGGATACCTCGTCGGCTATCGCGTCTCGAGCCTTCTCGAGAATCTCCTCCAATGGGCGACGATCGTCTCGCTCGACGTCCTCCTGACGATCCTCTCGCTCGTCGTTCTGTTCGCGCTGAAGCACCTGCCCGTGCTCAAGGGGGTCATGCCGGACGTTTCGCCGGGGCGGGGTCCCGGCTTCAGGCAGAAAGTGATGCTCTCGTTCCTCGTCGTTTCGATCCTGCCGGTCGTGATTCTCGGCGTGTTTTCCAGCCAGCTGATCGCGCGGCGCTACCGCGCCGAGGAAGAGAACAGGGCCCTGCTTCGGGCGCAGGCGGCCGTCTCTCTCATCGAGCATTCGATACGGACCGAAGCCGCCTCGCTCGCGGGCGGGCAGTATATCGGCGAGCTGCTGGCGGGGGATGGGATGGGCGGGGCGCCGCCGGAGGCGGGAATCGATACTCGACGCTTTACGCTGATCGGCTCGGACGGCGAGGCCATATTCGGCGGGGCGGCGGCGGGGCTCACGAGGGAGCAGCTCGCGGGCCTTCTCGCGGGCGCTAATATCGAGCGGGTCGTCGTTTCGTACGAAGCGCCGATCCTGTACGGCGGAGTCGTCGTGCCGACCGCGACCCGCGACGGCCGCGGCGGATACCTCTACTATCGGCGGGCGCTCGACGACGAGTTCGTCAAGAGCGTTTCGGCCGCTCTCGGCGCCGATATCAACATCTACTACGACGCGCTCGTCAGGGCCTCGAGCGAACGGGAGCTTTTCCTCGGGGGATTTCTCGATCCCCTGTGCAAGCCGTCCGCGTTCGTCGCCGTCGCCCTCGAGGGGGGCGCAGCCGCCGTGCTCAGGGAGACGCTCGGGGATTATTCGTACTACGTGGCGAGCGCGCCGCTCTCCGCGCTCGGCGGCGCGCAGAACGCCGTGCTCTCCGTTCCCATGCTCTACCTGCCCATTCTCATGCAGGAGGAGGTGCGCAGAACCTCGATGCTCGTTCTCGGCCTTCTCGCGCTTCTCTTCGCGACGACCGTGACGCTCGGCGTCTTCCTCGCGGGAAAGATATTCAATCCGATCGCCGCGCTCCAGGGCGGCACGAGAAAGATCATCGAAGGAGAGCTCGAATTCAGGCTCGAGGCGGAGGCGCCCGACGAGATCGGCGAGCTCGTCGAATCGTTCAATACGATGACGGCGGCGCTGCGCGAGGCGCGGCGCGGGCTCCTCGAGCGCCAGAGGTACCTCGCCGCGGTTCTCGACAACATCGCGACGGGCGTGTTGGCGACCGGCCGCGACGGCGCAATCATCACGCTCAATCCGTCGGGGGAGCGGATACTCCGGGTATCGGGCGCGGCGGTCGTCGGCAAGCGGCCGGACGAAGTCTTCGGCGACGGACTCGCGCCGCTGCGCGGGCTCTTCGCCGCGGCGCCCGGCGAGATCCGCGAGGTCGAGCTCTCTCTCTTCTCGGGCGAGATGGCGCGCACGGTGAAGGCGGTCGTCGCGAGCCTCGAGGAGGGAGGGGAGCGTCTCGGCACCGTCGTCGTGTTCGACGACCTCACCGAGCTCATTCGCTCGAAGAAGCTCTCCGCGTGGGTCGAAATGGCGCGGCAGATCGCGCACGAGGTCAAGAATCCGCTCACGCCGATCAAGCTCTCCGCCCAGCTCATGAAGAAAGCGCACGACTCGGGGAGCGCGGATTTCGACGGTATCTTCACAAGCGGCGTCGATACGGTCATCGAGCAAACCGAGATACTGCGGCGCATCGCGACGGAGTTCTCGAGCTTCGGAAAGGCGATGCGGCTCCATCCCGAGCCGGTGCCGCTCGACGCGTTTCTCGGCGAGATCGTTTCGTACTACCGTGGCGCCGAGAACGTCGACGTGCGGCTCTCGTGCGAGGACGCGGTATCGGTGCGTGCCGACCGGGAGGCGCTCCGAAAGATCCTCGTCAACCTGATGGAGAACGCGATCGACGCGATGCCGGACGGCGGCGAGATATCGGTCTCGTGCCGCCGCGACGGAAGCACGGCCATCGTCAGCGTCGCCGATTCGGGAAAAGGGCTGTCGAGCGAGATGCAGGCGCGGCTCTTCGAGCCGTACTTCTCGACGAAGACGAACGGCATCGGGCTCGGACTCGCGATATCCCAGAACCTCGCCCGTGCGATGGACGGGGAGATCAGGCTCCGAAACAGGGAAGGAGCGCGGGGAGTGGAGGCGACCGTCACGCTTCCCCTCGCATGAAGACGATGCAAGTCTCGATGAAACCACGTGCGCTGCTCGCAGTCGCCGCCGCGTGCGTCCTCGCGTTCTCGGCCGCTCTGCGCGCGCAGGACGTGATCCCGCCGGGCGGATACAAGAGCATCGATCCGGCCGAGCTCGAGCGCGAGAGGCTCGTCGATGTGTCGCGCGCGCACGTCGCAAGAATCCGGTACGGCGGCGGCGGCGATTGGTACGCCGATCCGTCGTCCATCCCGAATCTGCTTCGCGAGTTCGGGGCGCGCACCGGAATCCCGGCCGCGAGGTCCGAGATCGTCGTGGAGCTCGGCGATCCGGGGCTCTTCGCTCATCCGTTTCTCTATATGACGGGACACGGAAACATCGATCTCACGCGCGAGGAGATCGAGAAGCTGCGCGCGCATCTGCTCGCGGGCGGCTTTCTCTGGGCGGACGATTGCTACGGCATGGACGCCTCGTTCAGAACAATGGCGGGCGAGCTCTTTCCGGAGCGGGAGCTCGTTCTGCTGCCGCTCGGGCATCCGATCTATCGCGGCTTCTACGCCCTCGAGGGTCCCCCGAAGATCCACGAGCACGACGGGAAACCGCCCCAGGGTTTCGGCGTTCTCGACGGGGAACGGCTCATGATATTCTATACGTACGAGAGCGATATCGGGGACGGCCTCGAAGACGCCGACGTGCATAACGACCCTCCGGAGAAGCACGAGCAGGCGATCCGGATGGGCGTCAACGTTCTCTACTATGCCCTGACGCGGGAGTGAGCGTCGCGCGGGGAGAAATAAATGGATACGTCCGAGCCCACAAACACTGCCGCGAGCGGTTCGAAGGCGAACGATGACTTCCGCGTCGCGTTGACGCGGCTGCTCGCCGCGGGGCGCTCGGCAAGCGCGCGCGGCGCGTTCGCCATGCTGCTCTGCGCGGGCCTCGGCGCCTTCGCGGCGCTCCTCGCGGCGGAATCTCCGCTTCGCGGCTGGCGATTCTTCCCGCTCTTCTCCTTCGTGCTGTTCTGGGGCGCCGTCGCCGCCGCGGCCTGCGCCGCGGCCGTCAGGCAGTTCTATCCGGCGCGCGGCGACAGGTGGCTTGCCGGAGAGCTCGACCGGAGACTCGGCGGCGGGAATCTCGTCGAGGCGGCGCTTGAGTTTTCGAAGGGGGGCGAGCGGGTGCACGCCTACTCCTCCTTTCTCGTCGCCGCGACGGTGAGCCGCGCGCGGGAGCGGCTCCGGGGCCTCGATCCGCGCGAGATCTTCGCGGCCGCGGGAAGACCGGCGTGGACGGCGGCGGGCATCATCCTGAGCCTTCTCGTCGCGCTCGATATCGCGGCGTTCGGCGCGAACCCGGTCGGGATCGTCGCGTCGATAGCGGACCCCGGACAATCGTTCCGGTTTCCGTACCGGTACAATCTCATCGTGACGTCGGGGAATCGCAGCGTTCTGCCGGGGGAATCCGTCACCGTCGAGGCGATAAACTACGGTTCGATGCGCGGCGACGCGACGCTCCTCACGAGCACGATCCCGGGCGTCTGGAACCGCATCGACGTGCGCGGGGCGGAAGTCCCCGGCGAGGGCGCGAAATGGTACGCGTACCGGCATGAGTTCGCCGACGTACGCGAGGAATTCGTCTATGCCTTTTCCGCGGGGGGCGTGCGGACGGCGGAGCACCGCGTGACGGTGATCCACCGGCCCGTGATCAACGGCATGACCGCGGTGTTGAAATACCCGGCGTACACGGGCGCGAAAGCCGACACTCTCGAACCCCTCGCGGGAAGGATCGTCGCGCTCGCGGGGACGCGCGTCGAGATCGAGGGCCGGACGAGCAAGCCCATCCGCGACGGGCGGCTCCGCTTTGCGAGCGGGGGCACGACGCAGCTCGCGCCCGGCCCGGGAGGCTTCACAGCCCTCTTCACGATCGCCGCGAACGACACCTTCGTCGTCGAGACGGTCGATTCGCTCGGTTTCACGAACGACCACGCGGTGAAGTATCCGGTCGCGGCGCTCGACGACGCTCCGCCGTCGATCGAAATCGTCGCTCCCGACGACGGCGCGGAGCTTCCGCGCACGCTCATCGCCGACCTGTACTATCGAGGCTCCGACGACTACGGCATCGCCCGCGTGCGGCTCTTCTCCATGCGCGACGGGAAGGACGAGAATTTCGCGGCGACGCAGGTTCCGATCCCCGCAGGCCCCGTCACCGAGATCGAGGGACGCTTCGCGTGGTCTCTCGAGAACGCGGGCGTATTTCCGGGAGACAAGATTCTCTACTATCTCGAGATCACGGACAACAACACGGCCACGGGTCCACGGAGCGCGCGCACGGCGACGCGGCGGATTCTCGTGCCGTCGATATCCGAGATCTATGCGCGCATTCGCGAGGATGAATCGCGGCGGCGCGATGATCTCGAGGACGTTCTGGACAAAGGACGCGAGATCCGCGAACGCATGAAGAAGCTCTCGAACGAGATCAAGGCCGAGGGAGACCTGGACTGGAGCCGTCGGCGCGAGAGCGGAGAGATCCTCGAGAAACAGCGGGAGATCCAGAGCAAGATGCAGGATATAACGGGAGAGATCGACAAGAGCCTCGAGACGCTCGAGAAGAACAGAGCCGCCTCGCAAGACGTGGGGAGGAAGGTCGAGGAAATACAGAGGCTTCTCAAGAGCATCGAGAACGACAACCTCCGCTCGGCGATCGAGAAGCTGCAGAAGCTGATGAATGAGGTTCCGACGGGCGAGCTCGCCGCCCGGATGAACGAGATCGAGCTCGATACGGACAAGCTCATCGAGAACATGGACCGCACGATCGAGCTCCTCAAGCAGGTCATCAAGGAAGAGAAGATGGACGAGCTCGTCCGCCGCATGGAGGAAATGCTCAAGGAGCAGACGGCGATCCGCGATTCGACGGCAAAAAGGGAGACGAAGGATCTCGCGGATCGTCAGGAGAAGCTCGGCGAGGAGGCGGAGGATTACGAGAAGAAGCTCGGGGAATTCACGGGGGAGGAGAGCGACAGCTCGCTCGCTGCCGAGCTCGATTCGATTCTCAAGGAGATGGAGCGTTCAAAGCCGGGAGAGAACATGAAGCGGGCCGCGGAGCAGATGTCCCGGGAGGATCGCGAGGGGGCCCAGTGCTCGCAGAAGGAAGCGATAGACGACATGTTGAGCCTCTTCACGTCGCTCGCGAGCTGTCAGATGTCGATGGGGCTTACGATGGAGAAGGAGGTCGCCGCGAACATCGCGCGCTCCACGCGAGAGCTCGTCGAGGCGTCCAAGCTTCAGGAGAGCGCGGTGCCACCGGGGCTCCGTGGGCAGGGGGGGCGCTCGAGCGCCCAGGATCCGATCCAGGATGAGCTCGTGGTGAAAACGGCCCTTCAGAAGATATCGCAGAATCTCTATCAAGTCGCGCGCAAGACAATGGTCCTCTCGCCGAACGTATTCATGCGCCTCGGGCTCGCGCAGAAGGAAATCGATCTCGCCCTCGGAGCGATGGAGGAGGGCCGGTCGCTCGAAGCTTCGGAAGCCTCGGCGCGGGCCTACCGCGCGATGAACCTCGCCGCGATCGAGCTCCTGCGGACGAGCGTGTCGCAGGGAGGCTCGGGCGGGAGCGGGCGCGAGCGGATGCAGCAGCTCCTCAAGCAGCAGCTCTCGCTCAAGCAGGAGCTTCAGCGCTTGCTCGAGCGCGGGCAATCGGGGCAGTGGTCGATGGAGGAGCGCGCGGGAATGGCCCGTCTCGCGGCGGAGCAGCGGAAGATGGAAGAGGTCATGAAACAGATCGCCGAAGAGAGCCGCGGCGCGCGCGACGCGCTGGGGAAGCTCGACGATATCGCGGGATCGATGGAGGAGGTCGCGCGGGATCTCGACGAGGGGAAGCTCGACGACGAGGTCCTCGACCGGCAGGAGCGGATCCTCACGAGAATGCTCGACTCGCAGCGATCGCTGCGCGAGCGCGACTACAAGAAGGAGCGTTCGAGCACGGTCGCCGGTGACGTACGGGCGCTCGCTCCCGAGAGGTGGCGCGAGGAGGTCGGCGACGAAGAGATTCTCCTCCGGATGATACAGCGCGCGATGCAGGAAAAGGGTCCCCGGGAATACGAGGAGCTGATCCGGGAATATTTCCGCGCGCTCTCGGAGAAGGTGAGAGAGCCGAAATGACCGGATCCGCGCGGCGAATGAAGCGACTTCTGCGGTCGGCGGCCGTTGCGATGGCCGTTGCGACGGCCTGCGCGGCGATTCTCGCGTGCGCCGGAGCGCCGGCATTCGCGCAGGTTCCCGTCAAGGAGCCCGACAAGAATCCCGTCAGACAGCCGCGCCGCCAGGAACCGCCGGCCCGCCGCCAGGAGCGCCGGAATCCCGTCCCGCCGGATAAGAGCCGCACATCGGAGGCTCCGGCCGCCATGATCGATCGCGCGAACCATTTTCTCATGCAGGATCGCTGCGCGGAGGCCATTCCGATTCTCGAGCGGCTCACGACGGACTATCCGCGGATCGCCGCGGCGAACGAGATGCTCGCCGGTTGCTATATCAAGGAGGGTCGCGCGCAGGACGCGGCCTCCCTCCTCGAGCGATGTCTCAAGGAGGAGCCCGGGCAGTTCGCGTACGCCCGGGACCTCGGCCGCGCATACATGGATCTCGGCCGGCGCGGGGACGCCGTCGCCGTGTGGCGCGGCCTGCTCGCGAACGATGAGAAGACCGCCTCGATGTACGGCCACGTCGCGAAAATGGAGCAGGAGGCGGGGCTCTACGACGAGGCGATCGAGACGCTGCGCGCGGGGGCG
>JAPLKY010000287.1 GCA_026387805.1 Candidatus Krumholzibacteriia bacterium | reverse complement strand
GAGCCCGCACGTTCCCGTGTACGTCGGAGCAGGCGAATACCTTCAACTCCTCCGAACCTCCCGGGCGAGGCGATCGAGCACGCCGTTCACGAACCTTCCCGCGTCCGCCGAGCTGAACTTCTGGGCGATCTCGATCGCTTCGTTCATGATGACGTTCGCCGGGACCTCGGGGCAGTGAAGGAGTTCCGAAAGCGCGATGCGCAGGATCGTCCGGTCGATGATCGATACGCGCTCGAGCGCCCAGTTCTCGAGTCGATCCCTGATCAGGGAATCGAGGTTCGCCTTCCCGTCCATGACGTTCGTCACGAGCCGCTCGGCGTATTCGACGACCTCGTCCGAAGGTTTCCGCCTCTCGACGTTATCGTCGAATGCCGTCTTCCAGTCCGTTCCGGACACTTCCTGGGCGTAGAGCGTCTGGAGCGCAATTTCCCGAGCCTTTCGCCTGCGGCTCACGCGATCACCGGCCTTCTATCGCTTCAGTTCCTTCCAGAGGTTCGCCATCTCGAGCGCCGAGAGGGCCGCCTGCCAGCCCTTGTTCCCCGCCTTGCTCCCCGCGCGCTCGAGCGCCTGCTCCTGCGTATCCGCGGCAATGACGCCGAAGGAGACCGGCTTCCCCGCCTCCAGCGCGACGCTCGATACGTCGCGGACGACCTGGTTCGCGAGGATATCGAAGTGCGCCGTCTCTCCGCGGATGAGCGCCCCGAGACATACCACGGCGTCGACGTTCGTGCCGACCGCCTTTTTCGCGACCTGGGGAATCTCGAACGAGCCGGGAACCCAGTATACGTGGATATCCTTCTCCGCGACGTCATGACGAACGAGACAATCAACGGCGCCCGAGAGGAGATGTCCGCTCACGAGCTCGTTGAAGCGCCCGATAACGATCGCGAAGCTCTTGCCGACACCGGTCAGATGCCCCGCTTTTTCACGCACCATTCTGCTCTCCCTTCCGCGCGGCGGAGGCGCCGCCCTTCGTCGTTACATCGTCGTCGAGAATAGTGAAGATATGACCGAGCTTGTCGCGTTTGGCCTTGAGGTAATGGAGATTCCGCCGATTCGGCGGTATCTCGATGGGAATCCGTTCGACGATCTCGAGCCCGTACGCGCGGAGCCCGATGATCTTGCGCGGGTTGTTCGTCAGGAGCCGGATCTTGCGCAGCCCGAGGTCCGCCAGTATCTGCGCGCCGATGCCGTAATCGCGGAGATCCGGGGCGAAACCGAGCTCGACATTCGCTTCGACCGTATCCCTCCCGGAATCCTGGAGCGCGTAGGCGCGCACCTTGTTGACGAGGCCGATCCCGCGACCCTCCTGCTGGATGTAGAGGAAGACGCCGGTACCCGCCTCCGCGATCGTTTCGAGCGCCTTCGAGAGCTGGTCGCCGCAGTCGCACCGGAGCGACCCGAAGACGTCCCCCGTGACGCACTGAGAATGCACGCGCACGAGCGTCGGCGAATCCCCCTTCAACTCGCCCATCACGAGGGCGATGCTCGCCGATCCGTCGATCGTCCCCTCAAACGCGACGAGCTTGAACTCGCCGAACCGCGTCGGGAGGCTCGCCTCGGCGACGCGGCGCACGAGCTTCTCCATGCGACGGCGGTACTCGATCAGGTCGCAGATCGTGATGATCCTGAGATCGTGCCTCTTCGCGATCTCGACGAGCTCGGGTATGCGCGCCATCGAGCCGTCCTCCGCCATGATCTCGCACAGCACGCCGGCGCTCACGAGCCCCGCGAGCCGCATGAGATCGACGGCCGCTTCGGTGTGCCCCGCGCGACGGAGCACGCCTCCCCGCGCCGCCCTGAGGGGAAAGATGTGCCCCGGCCGGGCGAGGTCCTCGGGGCGCGTCTTCGGATCGATGAGGGCGCGAATCGTGACGGCGCGGTCGTAGGCGCTGATCCCCGTCGTCGTGCCGCAAACCGCGTCGACGGAGACGGTGAACGGCGTGCCCATCTTCGCGGTGTTTTCCTGGACCATGAAGCCGAGGCGAAGCTCCTCGGCGCGCTCCTCATCGAGCGCGGCGCAGATGAGCCCGCGGGCGTGCCTCGCGATGAAATTGATGCTCTCGGGGGTCACGAACTCCGCGGCCATGATGATGTCCCCCTCGTTCTCGCGATCCTCATCGTCCACGACGATGAGCATCCTCCCCCGCTTGATATCCTCGAGCGCGTCTTCGATGCGGCTGAATACGCTCACCGGCGCCCGCCTCCCTTCTCCATGCACGCGAGATATCTCTCGACGTACTTCGCGATGACGTCGATCTCGACGTTCACGCGGCCCCCCGTCTTCAAATACTTGAGGTTCGTTCGCTCCCACGTGTGGGGAATGACGAATACGGCGAAGCGTCCGTTCTTCACCGACGGCCCGACGGTGAGGCTCACGCCGTTCACGGCGACGGATCCCTTCGGCACGAGGTATTTCAAGAGCTCCGGATCGAGCGCGATCTCGATTTGGAGCGGCTTCTTCACGACCTCCGTGACCGTTCCGGTCCCGTCGACGTGGCCGTTCACGATGTGGCCTCCGAAACGCCCGCCGGCGGCGAGCGCGCGTTCGACGTTCACGCGGGAGCCGGACCGGATGCGTCCGAACGTGGAGACGCGAAGCGTCTCGCGGAGAACGTCGCAGGAGAAGCACGCTCCGTCCACGCCGGCGACCGTCTGGCACACGCCGTCCACCGAGACGCTCTCTCCGACGACGAGCCCCTCGAGAGGCGTCTCGATCGTGAGACGAGCCCCGTTCGAGTTCTTCCGCGCGGCGCGCACCGTGCCGAGCGCCTCAACGAGCCCAGTGAACAATGGTATCCTCCTCCGTCACCGCGGAGAGATAATCCGCGATCTTGCGGGAATCGTACACGAGCACGATATCGTCATCCATGGCGGTGCAGCTCCTGAGCGTGAGCTCTCCGCGCGCGAGCCAGTGCGGCCCGCGGCCGTCCTGGTACCAGGCGACGCCGCTCTGCCCCGATACGAGGGGCGCGTAGCAGAGCACGAGACGCTCGATGAGCCCCTCGAGGAGAAACGCGGTCGCGACCTCGCCTCCCCCCTCGACGATCACCGAGGTGATCCCCTTCGCCGTGACATCCTCGATCCAGAAGCGCAGATCGACCCCGTGGGGGCCTCGCGGCAGCGGCACAACCTCGGCTCCCGCCGTTTCGAGCTCCCTGCGCCGGATCGGATCGACGTTCGTCAGGCAGTAGATGATGACTCTCTCCTTGCGGGAGAGCCACGGATAATCCTCGGGGAACCGGAGCGCCGAGTCGAAAACCATCCGCACCGGCGGAGACATATCCTTCCGGTGAAGCCGCCGGTCGAGCCTCGGGTGGTCGATCGCAACCGTGCCGATTCCGATCGCGATCGCCTCGGTCCAGGCCCGCAGGCGGTGAATGTAGCGCTGCTCGTTCTCTCCCGACAGATACCCCCGCTCGGTCCCCCAGGTGAGCCTTCCATCGAGGGTCGAGGCGAGCTTGAGCATGACAAAAGGCCTGCCCGTAAGGTTCCGATGAACATAGGGAAGATTGAGCTCGAGCGCTTCCTTCGCGCACACCCCGCCTTTGACTTCAATGCCCCGCGCCCTGAGCGCGGCGGCGCCTTTGCCGCGCACCCGGCTGTCGGGGTCGTACATACCGAAAACGACGCGCGACACCCCGGCATCCACGATGCCGTCCGTACAGGGAGGCGTTCGTCCGTAATGGCAGCAGGGCTCGAGATTGAGATAGAGCGAGGCGCCCCGGGCGCGCTCCCCCGCGTCCCGGATCGCTTCGATCTCCGCGTGCGGCCGTCCGGGTCCCCGGTGATATCCCTCGCCGACGATCCGGTCCCCCGCGACGACAACGGCTCCGACGAGAGGGTTCGGAAAGGTCTCCCCCAGCGCGTTCTCGGCGAGCTCAAGCGCGCGATGAATGAATTTCTCCTCGAGATCCATAGCTTTCTCCTTCGAGAGAAAACCGATGCTTCGGGATTCGAATGCCGGGGAGATCGCGACCAGCGGGATGCCGCGCCTGAAATAAGGCAAAAACCTTCTCCCATCCAGACTGTCACTGTCGGCTCCGGAATTTCGCCGGATCGGTGAGCATCGAGCTCATTCGCGGGCTTTCACCGCCGGTGGGGATTTTCACCCCGCCCCGAAGGTTCGAGGCCCCGATAGCGGGACCTTCGCAATGTAATCCAATTTTAATCAGTGCCGTCGATGGTGTCAAGAGGACAAATACCGCCGCAATGCCGCTACTCGCCGAGCATTGCGGAAACAAAAAGCTCGGGATCGAACCGTTCGAGGTCGGCCAGCCCCTCGCCGACACCCACGTAGATAACCGGAACGCGAAGGTTTCGCTGAATCGTGACGATTGCGCCCCCCTTTGCCGTGCTGTCGAGCTTCGTGAGAACGATCCCCGATACCGGGAGCGCCGCGGTGAAAGCCTCGGCCTGCCGAAGGCTGTTCTGACCCGTGTTGGCGTCGAGAACGAGCCAGCTCTCGAGGCCGACCCCCTCCATTCTCGTCGAGAGAACGTTGAATATCTTCTTCAGCTCGTCCATGAGATTGACCTTCGTATGGAGGCGCCCCGCGGTATCGACAATCACGACGTCGGCGTTCTTCGCCCTCGCGGATTGCACCGCGTCGAAGGCGACAGCGGCGGGGTCCGCCCCGCTCCTCTGCCGCACGATCGGCACACCGGCGCGCTCGGCCCAGAGCTCGAGCTGCTCGACCGCCGCGGCACGAAAGGTGTCGCATGCCGCAAGAACGACGGAGTGCCCCTCTTTCTTAAGAATATACGCGAGCTTTCCAATGGTACTTGTTTTCCCAACACCATTTACACCAACGACCACAATAACGCGAGGGCTCCCTTTCGGGGGTTCCGGTGCAGGGGTTTCCTTGATTATGGAAAGAAGCTCTTCGGCCATGATGCGGCGGTATTCGCCCGGCCCCGCAGCCGCAGGCGCTTGCTTGCGAAGACGCTCGATGATCCTCTCCGTCGCCTCCGGTCCGAGGTCGGCGGAGAGGAGAACCCCTTCGAGCTCCTCGAGCGCGTCCGCGTCGAGAGCCTCCCCGGAAAATATCCCCTGCAGGGAGCCGAAGAGGCATTCCTTCGTCTTCCTGAGACCCTGAAACAGCTTCTGCATGCGAAATCCCCGTCAGTTCGAGGAGGCTTCGGACGGCACGAGCACGCGCTCGGACGCGGCGCGGTTCCGGAGAACCTTCTCGATCCCGTCGAAGTCGACCGATACGACGCGCGAGATCCCGCGCTCCTCCATCGTGATGCCGTAGAGCGTCTCCGCGACCTCCATCGTGCGCTTGTTGTGCGTGATGATGATGAACTGCGTATCCTTCTTGAACACCTGAAGCATCCGGAGAAGGCGCTGTACGTTGGCGTCGTCGAGAGGGGCGTCTACCTCGTCGAAAATGCAGAAGGGGCTCGGTTTCGCCTTGTAGAGGGCGAAGAGAAGCGCGAGCGCCGTCAGCGCCCGCTCGCCGCCCGACAGGAGCGCTATATCCTGAAGGCGCTTTCCCTTGGGCCTCGCGGTTATGATGATATCCGCCTCGAGAGGATCGGCGGATTCGCTCAATGCGAGATCCGCTTCTCCCCCTTCGAAGAGGATCCGGAACGTCTCCTGGAAATTCTTCCGTACGACCTCGTACGTCTCGAGGAACTGGCTTCTGGCCCGCGCGTTGATCTTCCCGATCGCCTCTCCGAGCTCAGTTTTCGCCTGGATGAGATCGGCCTTCTGCGATTCGAGAAAGTCGAGACGCGTCTTCTTCTCGTTGAACTCCTCGACGGCGGCGAGGTTCACGGGGCCGATCGATTCGAGCTTCTTCTTCTCCCGGTCGAGCATCTCCTTCGTCACGGCGGCCTCTTCGTCGGTGAGGGGAAGCTCGTTTCCCTCGAGGTAGCAGCCGAGATCGGCGGCGTACATCTCCCTCGCCTTGTCGACGAGGTTGCGTATCTGCGTCTCGAACGTCGAGAGCGTGATCTTGATTTCGTTCAGC
>JAPLKY010000251.1 GCA_026387805.1 Candidatus Krumholzibacteriia bacterium | reverse complement strand
GCCCCCATGCCGTCCTCGCAGATGCCTCCGCACGCGATGAGGCGCGCGTTCGGGTTCGAGATTGCGTTGTAGAGCCCCTCGGGGAACCCCTTCGCGAGATTGGAGACGCTCGTCGATTCGAGGAGGTCGGCCGCGGCGCCGATAAAGCCGCCGCCCGAGGCCTTGTTGAGATAGTTCAGGGCGTCGCCGAGCGCGCCGCGCAGGGTCACCTGCGCGCCGAGCTGGTACGTGCATTCGGGAGGTATCTCCCCCGATTTGATCTTCGCGGTGTACACGACGCCGAGGTTCGGGCAGCCCTGGCGCTTGACGCGGTTCGCGGCCTTGAGCCGTTTCTTCGCCTCGTCGAGGCGTCCCGCGAAGAAGTCGCAGAGGGCGCGGTTCCCCTCGAGCGCCTTGCGGACGACCGTGAGCGTGTCCCAGAAGTTCTGCTCGACAGCGACGTGCTCCGGCTTCCCCTCGAACTTCGGGAATGCCGCGCCGAAACGTTTCTCGAACGGCTCGAGCGTCTTGTAATACTCGGGGGAGCAGAACTTGTGCCCCGCGCCGTGAGACTTGCGCCCCTCGATGCCGTACTGCCAGCCCTTCGTCGTGCGGTACACGATCGCGGTCGGCTGGTCGTTGATACGCTCCTTCGCCACCTCGAGAGCGGCGAGAACGTGCCTGAAATCGTGCCCTTTCTCGACGTAGATCACGTTCCAGTCGTGAAGGAACGCGAACTCGATCGGATCCCACTGGACATAATCGCCCGGCTTGTCGCCGTCGCGGCAGACCTTGTTCGAGTCGATCGATGCCTGATTCCAGTCGATGTGGAACTTGATGTTCCAGAGCTGCGCGGCGGACGCCGTCGCGAACGCCTCGGCGACGCGTCCCGGCGTCATGCCGCCCTCTCCCTCGGTGATCTGGACGAGGGGGGCGGAAGCGCCGTACGTATCCATGGCGCCGAAGGCGAGCCCGAAGCTCGAGCCCACGCCGACGCCCGAGGCGCCCGTCGAGAGCTTCACGAACGGCGTCGCCGGGGTCGGGTGCCCGTCGAGAGGTTTCGCGCGATACTTCGCGAAGAGCGGCGTTTCCTGGGTCGGATTGCGCCTGAACCCGAGAAGGTCCTCGAACCGCAGCTGGAACTTCTCGTCCTTCGGGAGCAGGCTCGCGCGCCCGATCCGCGCGACGTCGTTGCGGAGCGCCCACATCGCGTAGAGCCCCATCGCCTTGTGTCCCGCGGCGTAGGAGATGATGTCCGCGTCGGGCGCTTCGGGATCGCCGATGTCATAGTCGAGGGTGTGGAAGAGAATCCCCGCGATGTGGCGCCCCGAAGAGATGCTCCCGCCCGGGTGTCCCGACGTCGGCACGAAATTGTAGAGAATGCCGCAGAGCGTTCGATAGACGAGATCGTAATCCTCGAAGTTCTTGATCGTATCCGCCGGGAATTGGAACTTGTCGACGTCGGGTCCGATATCGATATAGACCCCGCGCCGCGGCCCGAAGTCGAGCTTCTTCATCGTGACCTTTTCCTTCGCCATGCTCCGCGCTCCTCCTCGCTCCGAAGACGAAAGTGCCGACTCTCTGAATTCCAAAATAATGTAAGGATTAGTATATGGGAAATAATGCGGGCCTGTCAACGGCGAATGGGGGATATGCAAAGGCGCGCGCGTGTGGCACCCCGAATAGCGGGTGGCGGCGCTGGGGCCCCCGCAGGGGGCGCAGCGAGCCTTGCGAGCGAGCACCTGCGGGGTGCAAGCGCCGACAGGACCCGCGTATCGCTCGCTAGATCTTGTAGCCGCGCGAGAACAGATTCGTGAAAATGAGAGCCATCGCGCTCGGCAGCGTCCGGAAGATGTACGGATAGTTCTCGATCGCCTTCGGCGGCCTCAGGTAGAACCCGGCGTATGCCTTGAAGAGAAACCGGTTCAGCACCTGCGGCGCGATCTTGTCGAGCTTGATCGTCGGGTGAAGGCCCGAATACATCGACCAGTTCTTCGTCAGGAGTTTTTCTTTAACCTTCTCGAAGAGCTTCGTGCCGGGATACGGCGTGAGCAGCGAGAACTGCACCCTGCTCGGATTGAGGAACTTCGCGAGATCGATCGTCTGCCGCATCGTGCGAGGGTTGTCGCCGAGGGCGCCGAGAATGAAGGCGCCGATGATCTTCACGCCGTTTTCGTGGAGGATGTCGACCGCGCGTTTCGCGTCCTCGACGGTCGATTTCTTGCCATACTCGTTCAGGATCTCCTGGCTTCCGCTCTCGAAGCCGAGGAACATCCATTTGAGTCCCGATTTCGCCATTATCTTGACCATGCCGGGATTCTTCACGACCGTCTCGACGTGCGACATCGCTTCCCAGTTGAGATCGTATCCGCCCGAGATGATCCGCTCGGAGATCTTCGCGGCCCGATCGGGGTTGAGCGTGAAGTTGTCGTCGATGAAGTTAATCGCCTTGTAGTCGTATTTGTTGTATACGAGATCGATCTCCTCGAGGAGACTGTCGACCGAACGCGGCCGCCAGCGGACGCCGGAGAACTGGGACGAGGAGCAAAAGTTGCAGTTGAACGGGCAACCGCGCGAGGTGATGATCGTCGTCATGGGGCGCCCGTCGATCTTCTCCTTGTACTTGCGCAGCGGCAGGAGATCGCGTCTCGGAAACGGGAGGGAGTCGAGATCGCTGATGAAGGCCGCCGTGGCGGTTCTCACGATTTCGCCGCCGCACCGATAGGAGAGCCCCCCGACCTCCTCGATCGGAATCTCATGGGAGAGATATTTCACGAGCGAGCGGAACGAATATTCTCCCTCGTTCCGGATGATGTAGTCGACGTATCCGCTTCGGAGGGCGTCTTCGTCGAAGAAGCTCACGTGGGGGCCGCCCATCACGACGGTTGCTCCGGCAGCTTTCGCGACCTTTGCGATCTTCATCGAGGTCGAATATCGCGCCGTATCGGCGGATATGCCCACGATGTCGAAGCCGGCGAACGGAAACTGCCTCCATCTCTTCTTCTCGATGTTGAAATCGATGATTTCCACGTTGTGATCGGTGAGGAGCGCAGCCATGTATGCGAGACCGAGAGGGGGTCGGCTGAGGCCCATGCTGTAGTAGCCCATGCCGACGGGCGGGTTCACGAATAGAATCTTCATTATCCTTCTTTCATCTAAGATACCTCGCAGAGATTACTCGATCGGAAATAATGGCACGGGGTATTTTAGCGGCCCAAGCCGTTCAGCTATTTACTGTTAAGGTAAACTATCAGTTATTAAATTATAAGTCAACATGAAATATACGGCTTTCGTCGAAAATAGGACGCATGAATCGTGCCGCCAGGTGCTTTCCGGTTGCCCGCGCCCGGGCAATGACGTACCTTATTCAATCAGCGATGGATTTCGAAATCTGGAATAACCCCCTGGCCTCGGGCGGACAGGAAGCGCGGGAGATTCTCCTCGGGCATTTCGGGTTGGGCGCCGGCGGCCCCGAGCTCGGGATGCTGCGTCGAATCGTCGAATGCTATTCGAATCTGCCCTACGAAAACCTCACGAAGATCATCAAGAAATTCACGGCGGGCTCGGCCGAAGAACGTCTGCGCGGCCCGGTCGAAGTCGTGCGCGGCTACGTCGATTGCCATACCGGCGGGACGTGTTTTTCGCTCACCTATTGTCTCGGCTCGATCCTCGCGAGCGCCGGCTACCGCTGCTACCCCGTCATGGCCGACATGAAGCGGCCGAACATCCACTGCGCGCTCGTCGTCGAGATGAACGAGCGCAGGTTCCTCGTCGATCCCGGCTACCTCGTTGGCGAGCCGGTCGAGCTCGCGGGGAGCCCCGTGCGGATGGAGACGACCTTCGGCGTCGTCGAGATCAGACCGCGCGAGGGCGGGCGTTACGATCTCTTCACCCTCGACGCCGGGGAGAGAAAATGGCGTTACACCGTGAAGACGGCCCCCGTTTCGCATGCGGCGTTCATGCGATACTGGCAGGACTCGTTCGCCCTCCCGATGATGAACAATCTTCTTCTCACGCGCCTCACCCCTCAGGGACATCTCTACGTCAAGAATCACCATTTCCGCATGAAGGGCGCGCACGGCAAGGTGAACGAGAACATCCGGAGCGACTTCGAATCGCGGATAGCGGCCGATTTCGGCATCCCGCCCGGCGTGACGGCGCGGGCGCGCGAGCATCTCGAGAGGCTGAAGCGAACGTGGCGCGCGCGGGAAGCCGCGGAACGGGAAAAGGCATAGGCGTTCATGGCGCATCCGAAGGCAGGAAAGCCGAAAGAAGGAGCTCCGGTGAAGCTCCTCGCCGCCGTTCTCGCCGGTCGCGGCTTCGATCTCGAGAGCCTTCTGTTCCCGATGCTCGAGGAACGCTTCGGGAGAATAGATCATCGCGGCGCCCCCCACGCGTTCGACGGGACCGATTACTACGAGGACGAGATGGGGCCCTCGCTGATCCGGCTCGTCGTCTCCTTCGAGCCGCTCTGCGAGGCGATGGATATCGTGCAGGCGAAGCTCGATACCGCCGCGATGGAAGAAGATCTCTCCGTCGACGGCGCGCGGCGCGTGAACATCGATCCGGGCTACATG
>JAPLKY010000239.1 GCA_026387805.1 Candidatus Krumholzibacteriia bacterium | reverse complement strand
CGCCGACGGTGAGGCTCAGGCGCTTGCCGAGGACGCCGCTCGGATGGAGTCTCGCGAAATCTTCCTTGCTGAAGTTGCGGCTCTGGAACGCCGCGACGGCGAGGGCGTCGCCGAGGACCATGGCCGCCGTCGTGCTCGTCGTCGGCACGACGTCCATCGGACAGGCCTCCTTCTCCGCCATCGTGAGAAGAACGATCTCGCTCTCCCGGGCGAGGGGGCTTTCGGCCTTCGCCGTGATCGCGATCATCCTGACGTTCATTCGCTTGAGATATGGAAGGAGCTTCGTGATCTCGTCGTTCTGGCCGCTCTTGCTCACGGCGAGGAAAATATCGTCCTTCGTGATCATCCCCATGTCGCCGTGGACCGCGTCGCCGGGATGGAGATAGACCGAGGGTGTGCCCGTGCTGCTCAGGGTCGCGGCGATCTTGCGCGCGACGATGCCCGACTTGCCCACGCCGCAGACGACCGTCTTCCCCCGGCAGTCGAGGAGAAGCGCCACGGCCTTCCTGAACTCGGCGCCGATCGAGCGCCGCAGCTCCTCGAGCCCGAGGATCTCGGCGGCGATGACCTCGCGACCGATATCCTCGACATTTTCTTGCTTCTTTGCCATTTTCGCCCGCGCTTTCACAGATTGGTCGATCAAGCATGGCGGATTTGCCCCGGCGAAATCAACTACTTTGTTCGCCGCTTCGCGCTGCTCTTGGTTCGGTATCTCGCAAGCTCTTCCCGAACGACGTGCCGGAGCTTTTCCTCGATCGACTCATCGCGCCGCCGAATGTAATCCCACAGGGCGTCATTTATCATGGTCTGGTAGCTGCCACCACCCTGCTCATCGGCCTTATCGCGAAACCAGTCCAGAATCTCGTCATCGATTCTGATGGTAATGCGGGACTTGCCGGGAGGCAGTGGATCAATGGCTCCCCGCACGCCTTTGCTGAAATCATAGTGCTTCTTCATTCTGAATCCCATGTTCTGATTGTATGCACAATTGTACATACTGTCAAGGGAGTATTTTCAATGTTTGGCTATTACGCCCCGAACCCGCGCACGAGCTCGAAGAGCCGCTTCGTTTCGGAGAGAAGCTTCTTGAGCTCCCTGAGCGGCAGCATCGCCTCCGCGTCGCACTTGCAGTCGAGGGGCGCGAAGTGGGTTTCGATGAAGAGCCCGTCGCAGCCGGAGGCGACCGCCGCCCGCGCGAGGGTGGCCGCGTACTCCGGCCGCCCGCCCGAACGCTTCCCGAGGCCGCCGGGGAGCTGCAGCGAGTGGGTCGCGTCGAAGATGAGCGGCACGCCGAACGGACGCATCCGCGGGAACGCCGTGAAATCGACGACGAGGTTGTTGTAGCCGAAGAATGTCCCGCGCTCGGTGACCATGATCCCCCCCGCGCCCGAGGCGCGCGCCTTCTCGACGGCGTTCGCCATCTCCTCGGGGGAGAGCATCTGGCTCTTCTTGAGGTTCACGACCTTGCCGGTTTTCGACGCCGCGACGACGAGGCGCGTCTGCCGCACGAGAAACGCCGGGATCTGGATCACGTCGACGACACCGGCGACCTTCGGAATCTCCTCGCGGCAATGCACGTCGGTGAGAAGCGGCACCTTTGCCTTCGCCCCGATGACCGAAAGCATATCGAGACCCTTCTCGAGGCCCGGGCCTACATACGAGCCGAGAGAGGATCGATTGTCCTTGAGGTAGCTCGATTTGAAGATGTAGAAGAATCCCTCGCGCGCGGCGGCTTCCGCGCATTCCTTCGCGACGCGTTCGGCGTCGTCGAGGTTCTCGAGAACGCAGGGGCCGGCTATGAGAATGGGAGTCTTACCGGGCTCCGTCGTGCGGCCGGCGATTCGAAGGGCTTCCATTCACCGCTCCTCCCTCCAATCGTCCCCGTGGATCACGCTCTGCTCCCCCTGCCCGGTGTCGTGCTCCCGTTTGAATACCTTCGCCGCGCCGACGAGCCCCTTGAAGAGCGGATGCGCGCGGTTCGGCCGGGACTTGAGCTCGGGATGGAACTGGCAGCCGATGAAGAAGGGCCGGTCCGGGAGCTCCATCATCTCGACGAGCTCGCCGTCGGGAGAGACGCCCGAGACGACCATGCCGGCATCGGTCAACGCCTTGCGATAGGCGTTGTTGACCTCGAAGCGATGGCGGTGGCGCTCGTCGGTGTCGAATGCGCCGTAGAGGCGATGCGCGAGCGAGCCCTCCGTGATGCGGCACGGATAGGAGCCGAGGCGCATCGTGCCCCCCATCATCGTGCGGCTCCGCTGCTCGAGCATGAGATCGATCACGGGGTGCGGGCTGTCCTGGTCGAACTCGGAGCTGTTCGCGCCTTTGAGGCCCGCCACGTTTCGCGCGAACTCGATCACGGCCACCTGGAGGCCGAGACAAATGCCGAGGAAGGGGATATTGTTCTCGCGGGCGTACCGGACCGCCATCACCTTGCCCTCGATGCCGCGGTCGCCGAAGCCCCCGGGGACGAGGACGCCCTGGACCCCGGCGAGATGCGTCTCGGGGCCGTCCTGCTCGACCTTCTCCGTGTCGACCCACCTGACGTTCACGTGAACGTCGTTCGCCACGCCCGCGTGCGTGAACGACTCGACGATGCTCTTGTAGGCGTCGTGCAGGTGCACGTATTTCCCGCACATGGCGATCTCGACCGACTCCGTCATCGAGTAGATCTTCTCGACCATCCGCTCCCATTCGGCCATATCGGGAGGCGGGCAGGTGAGGTGCAGCTTATCGCAGATGATGTCGTCGAGCCCTTCCTTGCGGAACTGGAGCGGCACCTGGTAGATCGACGGCACGTCGCGCGCCTCGATCACCTCGCGTATGTCGACGTTGCAGAAGAGCGCGATCTTGCCGCGGATATCCTGGTTCAGCGGCCGCTCGGTGCGGCAGATGAGGATATCCGGTTGAATGCCGATCTCGAGGAGCGCTTTCACGCTGTGCTGGGTCGGCTTGGTCTTGAGCTCGCGCGCGGCCTTGATGTACGGAACGAGGGTCAGGTGAATGTTGAGGCACTTCTCGCGGCCGTGGTTGAGACGGAACTGGCGCACGGCCTCGAGAAACGGGAGCCCCTCGATATCGCCCGTCGTGCCGCCGATCTCGGTGATGACGACGTCGACGTTCTCGCCGTTCTCCGAGGCGAGGCGGATGCGCGCCTTGATCTCGTCGGTGACGTGGGGCACGACCTGCACGGTGCGCCCGAGGTAGCCTCCCTCGCGCTCCCGGTTGATGACCGTCTCGTAGATCTGGCCCGTCGTGACGTTCGAGCGCTGGCTCAGGTCGCGGTCGATGAAGCGCTCGTAGTGCCCGAGGTCGAGATCGGTCTCGGCGCCGTCGTCCGTCACGTAGACTTCGCCGTGCTGGAACGGGCTCATCGTGCCCGGATCGACGTTGAGGTACGGATCGAATTTCTGGAGAACGACGTTCAGCCCGCGCTGCTTGAGGAGGAGCCCGATGGATGAGGCGGCGATGCCTTTGCCGAGGGAAGAAACGACCCCCCCCGTCACGAAAATGTATTTGGTCTTCCCGCCCACTCCGTCCTCGCGTGTTGCAGCACCATCGATATGAGAGAATCAAACACCGCGGATCACTCTACCGGGTGCGTTTTCTTTTTTCAACTTTTTTTCTGCGCGAAGCGGGTCTCGCGCGAAGTATTTTCTGAATTCTCGCGACGTCCTCGGGACGATCGACGCCGATCGAGGCCGAACGGCAGGTGACAACGCCGATCCGGTAGCCGTTCTCGAGGGCGCGGAGCTGTTCCAGACGCTCGTGCCTCTCGAGGGGACCGCGGCGCAAGTCGTTGTAGCCGAATAGGAATTCGCGCCTGAAGGCATAGACGCCGACGTGGCGAAGGTAGGAAATTCCCTGGGGGACCTTCCGGGATTTCGCGCGGGCGCCGGCGGTATCGGCCCCGGCTGAATCCGCCCCGGCGGCGAACATCGGGTACGGAATCGGCGATCTCGAAAAATATAGGGCGTCCCCCTCCCCGTTGCACACGACCTTGACCACGTCGCCGCGGAAGAGATCGTCGAAGTCGTTCGCGGGAGAGGCGAGCGTGCCCATCGCGAGCAGTGGATCGGCCTGCATGCTTGCGATCAGGCTCTCGACGGCGCGGACGGGAAGAAGCGGCTCGTCCCCCTGCACGTTCACGACGATCCCGTGAAGGAAATAACCCGCGGCCTCGCAGACGCGCGACGTGCCGGTCGGGTGCGTGCGCTTCGTCATGACCGCGATGCCCCCCGCCTCCTCGACGACGCTCTTGATGCGCTCGTCGTCGGTCGCGACGATCACGGCGTCCGCGTTCCGGATTTTCGCCGCGCGGTTCATGACGTGGACGATCATCGGAACGCCGGCGATCCTCGCGAGCGGCTTCCCCTCGAAGCGCGTCGAGCCGTAGCGGGCCGGAATCACCACGAGCGCCTTGTCCTTGTAGGCCGCAAGGAGCCGCTGGGAGGGCCTATGCCCTTGGGCGTATCGAGCGGCATATTTGCCGCGGACACC
>JAPLKY010000389.1 GCA_026387805.1 Candidatus Krumholzibacteriia bacterium | reverse complement strand
CTCGACCGCCTCGGGCTCGGGGGCCGCCTCGACGGCCGGGATCCGCGCCTCCATTTCCCACCGTCCCTTCTGAAGGAGGCAGATGACGCCCCAGACGACGAAGAGACCGAGGAGCGCCGGAACGCCCGCGTCGAGGAGGTACCGGCCGAATGAGAGCCGCAGGACCTGCCCGATGAGCATGTTCTGGGGATTCCCGATGAGTGTCGCGGCCGATCCGACGTTCGCGGCGCAGGCGAGCGCGAGAAGATACGGCTTCGGATTCAGCCCCCGGCGCGCGCAGCCCTCGACGAGGACGGGCGCGACGGCGAGGCAGACGATATCGTTCGCGAGAAGCGCCGAGAGCGCTCCGATGATGATGACGAGCAGCGCGAGGAGCACGGGAGGAGAGGCCTCGACGCCGGCGATGCGCCGGACGAGCCGCGAATAGAAGCCGCTCATGCGGAACTGCGCCGAGACGACCATGAGGCCGAAGAGGAGCGCGATCGTCGGCACGTCGACGACGGTCGAGAGCTCGGGCACCGTCACGCGCCCGAAGGTGACGAGAACGATCGCCCCGAGGAGGGCGACGCCCGTCCGGTCGAGCGCGAGGCCGGGAATGCGGCCGAGAATCATACCGGCGTAGACGAAGCCGAAGACGGCGAGAACGACCGCATCCGTGCTCATGGCGTGCCCGCTGCCCTCCCGCTGTCTTCCGTCATGCGGGCGAGAGCGTCGGAGACCGGCCGGGCGATCTGGGCTCTCAGGAGGCGCCACTCCCAATTTCCGTGAGGCACCGCCGGGCGGTTCATCCGCGCTTCCTCGCCGAGGCCGAGAATATCCTGCATCGGAATGACGGCGGCGGCGGCGACCGATTCCATGACAAGCCGGACGAGCTCGAGGTGGACCGTTTGCGCGGTAACGCTCTTCCCGAGATACCGGGAGAGACGTTCCAGCTCCTCGGGAAGCGCCTCCTTCTCGAACCAGCCTCGAGCGGTGTTGTTATCGTGAGTCCCCGTGTAGGCGACGCAATTCTCGATGTAGTTCAGCGGGAGATACGGATGCGCCGGATTATCCTCGCCGAAAGCGAAAAGAAGGACGCGCATCCCGGGAAGACCGAGACGCGCCATAACATCCTTCACGTCGGGCGTGATGATCCCGAGATCCTCGGCGATGAGCGGGAAGGCGGGAAACCTCGCGCGGAGCGCCCCGAAGAAGGCGTCCGCGGGAGCCTCGACCCAGCGTCCCTTGACGGCGGTCTTCTCCCGCGCGCTCACCTCCCAGTACCCGACGAATCCGCGGAAGTGATCCACCCGCACGAAGTCGAAAAGGTCGAGGTTGTGGGAGAAGCGATCGATCCACCACCGGAATCCGCTCGCCTCGAGCGCATCCCAGTCGTAGACCGGATTGCCCCAGAGCTGTCCCGTCTCGCTGAAATAGTCCGGCGGCACGCCCGCGACGAACGCGGGCCTCCCGTCCGGGCCGAGCTTGAAGAGGCGGCGCTGGGTCCAGACGTCGGCGCTGTCATAGCCGACGTAGATCGGAATGTCGCCGATGAGCCGGATGCCCTTCCCGCCGCAATACGCCTTGAGAGACGCCCACTGCCGGAAAAAGAGAAACTGGAAGAAGCACGTGCGTTCGATGTCGGCGGCGTACAGGCTCCTCGCGTCGCCGAGGGAGGTCTCGTCCCTGTCCCGGAAATCCCGGGGCCACGAGCTCCAGACCGAGCCCCCGAACTGCTTCTTGAGGACGAGAAAGAGCGCGTAGTCGTCGAGCCAGCGCGCGTTGACGGCGCGGAACCGCTCGTACTCGCTGCGCTCCCACCCGGTCGAGCGGAAACGCTCGTAGGCTCTGTCGAGTAGCGGCCGTTTCTCGAGCGTGGCCGCGCGATAGTCGACGCGGCCCTGCGGGTGCCGCGCCGGAGGCGGCACCTCCTCGGGACGGAGAAGCCCCTCGTCGACGAGAACCTCGGGGCTGACGAGAAGAACGTTACCCGCGAACGCCGAGATGCTGCTGTAGGGGGAGTTGCCGTGAACCCCCTCGGTGGGATTCAGCGGAAGCACCTGCCAAAGGCTCTGCTTCGCGCGCGAGAGAAAATCGGCGAATGCATACGCGCCCGAGCCGAGGTCGCCGATCGCGTTGCGCGAAGGGAGAGACGTGATATGGAGAAGGATCCCCGAGCATCTATTCATAGGGGGCGATTATAAGTCGTGGATGACCGAATAATGGAGGAAAATATTCGCCCGGCCCCGAAATGGCTCGACTCCGAAGGGCCTGTATGCGAGAATGAACGCATGCAGCAAAAAAAGGTGAAGATGTATACCTTGAGCACGTGCAGTCATTGCAGGGCCGCAAAGAAGCTCATGAGCGAACTCGGGGTTCCGTACGATTACATCGACGTCGACCTCCTGTCGGGAAGCGAGCGCACGGCCGTCCTCGAAGAGGTGCGGAAGCTCAATCCGCTGTGCTCATTTCCCACGATTCTGATCGACAACGTCGTCATCGTCGGGAACCAGGAAGACAAGATCAGAGAGGCCCTGGGGATCGAATGAGCGAAGTCGACGAGCTCTACGAACGCCTCAAGAAACTGCAGGAGCCGAAAGGCTACCATTTCAGCGCGGACCGCGGGCAGACCTTCGAGCTTCTCGCCGCGCTCCTCGTCAACAAGAAACGCTACGGGTACATGGCGTGCCCCTGCAGGCTCGCGTCGGGGGACAGGGAACGGGACCGTGACATCACCTGCCCCTGCTCATACCGCGAGCCGGACGTGAAGGAGTACGGCAGCTGCTACTGCAATCTCTACGTATCGGCGGCCTGGAACGCCGAGACTATTCCGCACGCATACGTGCCCGAGCGGCGGCCTCCCGAGAAGACGCGCCCCTGAACGGACCGCGGCCGATTCCCACCGATCCTCGCATGAAAAAGGCGCCCTCCCGTGGAGGGCGCCTTCAAGCTGCCTCTCATGCCCGCGAACGTCAGCGCACGATGCTCGAATCGAGGATCTGAACGTTGGAAGCGGCGCGCAGGCTGTCGAAATAGGTCGTGAGCGCCTGCTGCTTCTGCTGCTCCGTCAGATACTGCATGATGTTCTGCTTCGCCTGGTCGAAGGGAACGGTGCTCGCCGCCGTGTGATCCGTGGCTTTGATGATGTGATAGCCGAACTGCGTCTCGACGACGCCGCTCATCTGCCCCGGCTTGAGCCCGAACGTGGCCTTCTCGAACACGGGATCCATGCGTCCCCGCTCGAAATAGCCGAGATCTCCCCCCTGCTGCTTGCTCGGGCAGTCCGAGTACTTCCGCGCCATCTCGGCGAAATCGGCGCCCTTCTTGATCTCGCCGAGGATGCGCTGGGCTTCCGCCTTCATTGCCGCGCGGGTCGTCTCCGGATCGTTCTGGTTCACCTGGAGTAGAATATGGCTCGCCTTCACGCGCTCCGGCTGGACGAAGCGCTCCTCGTTGTTATCATAGAAGGCGCGTGCATCCTGTTCGCTCACCGGTTTGATGCTCGCCGTGCGCTTGTTGAAGAGCTCCTCGGCCATGATGCCGATCTCGATTTCGCGCCTGAACTCATCCGCGGTCATGCCGCGCTTCGCCAGATCGGCGTTGTACGCTTCGTCCGAAACGAAG
>JAPLKY010000145.1 GCA_026387805.1 Candidatus Krumholzibacteriia bacterium | reverse complement strand
TCGTCGAGCCCTCTCCCCTGCGGCGCGAGAGCGAATGCCCCGTCTTCGGCAGGTGCGGCGGCTGCCACCTGCAGCATCTCGGTTACGAGGACGAGATAAAGGTCAAGCGCGAGAGCATCCTCGAGGACCTTGAGCGCATCGGCAAGACCAAGACCGATTTCAAGCGCGTTATCCCCTGCCCCGAGCGCTACGGGTACCGGAACCACGCTATTTTCAAGGTCGACGCCGAGAGGCACCCCGGATTCCTCATGAGGGAATCGGACACCCTCGTTCCTTTCCCTCCGCAGGGATGCCTGCTGCTCCCCGAGGAAATGAGAAAAGAGATCGCCGCGATCCCGCCCGAGGCGTTCGAGCCGCTCACCGAGGTCCGCGTGCGGATGGACAAGTTCGGCGCCGTGCATTTCTGGGGGCTTCTCGACCGCCCGGGTCCCCCCGAGGTCCTCATGGAGGCGGGCGGGTTCATGTTCCCCGTGAACGGCGAATCATTCTTCCAGGTGAACCGCTTCCTCGCGACGCCTCTCGTCGAGCTCGTCGTCTCGCTTCCCGGCGCCGTGCGCAGGAAGCTCCTCGATCTCTACTGCGGCACCGGATTCTTCACCCTCCCGCTCGCGAAGATGGCGATCGAGGCCTTCGGCATCGAGCAGAACCAGGGCGCGGCGCGGAACGCCGCGGCGGCCGCGCGGCTCAACGCGGTCGCGAACGCGAGGTTCCGGCGCGGGGACGCGGAAAAGGAGATCGGGAGGCTCGGCGGCTACGACATCATTATGGTCGATCCGCCGCGTCTGGGGCTTCCGAAAGCGGTGCTTCAGGGAATCATCCGGATCAAGCCGCAGGAGCTCATCTTCGTCTCGTGCGATCCGCCGACCTTCGCGCGGGACGCGAAGGCGCTCATCGAGGCGGGTTACATCCTCTCTGAGATCAACCTCGTCGACCTCTTCCCCGCGACGTACCACGCGGAGACCGTCGCGGTCTTCAGGAGAGGCTGACGCTCACCCGTCAAACATGAAAATCTGCGCCGCGTTTCATACCGGAACGGCCGGCTTTTCCGCGCGGTTCTTCGATCCGTCTTCCGGTTTCCGGGCCGTCAGTCAAGTATCGAGAAGCGGGTTCTCGATCTTCACGTTGAGCCGCTCCTTGTCGTAGAGCTTGTCGACGTCGACGAGGCGCGGGGATTTGCGCACTTCCCTGAGCGATACGACAACGAGCTTCGACCGCTGCACCGCCACCATATGTCCGAACTTCCCTTCCTTGACGAGCTCCACGGCGCTGTGGCCGAATCTCCGCCCGATCTGCCGGTCCCGCTGCGACGGCGGCGCGCCCCTCTGGAGGTACGCGAGCGCCGTATAGCGCGTGTGCTTGAACTCATGCTCCATGAGGCTCTTCAGGTAATCCCCCACCCCACCGAGACTGTAATGCCCGAACTCGTCGAGCTTGCTGTCGCGCCGCACCGCTTCCTCGCCTTCGATATGAGCGCCCTCGGCGACGACGATGATCTTGTAGCGGTGCTCGAAGCCCAGATTCAGATCGTCGGTTTCTTTCTGCCTCTCTTTCAGCACCTCCATGAGCTTCGCGACGGAAAAGGTATACTCCGGAATCAGGATGACGTCCGCGAACGCCGATTCCCCGCCCCGGAGAGCGAGCCACCCGGCGTGCCGTCCCATGACTTCGAGGAAGAATATCGTTTCGTGCGATTCCGCCGTGTGCGCCACCCGCTCCGCGCTCTCGCAGATGACGTTGAGGGCCGTATCGTAGCCGAGCGTGTATTCGGTGCCCGCGAGGTCCCGATCGATCGTCTTCGGAATGCCGACCACCGGGACTCCCCGTTCGGAGAGCACCTCGGCCGCGCCGAGCGTATCCTCGCCGCCGATCGCGATGACCGCGTCGAGCTTGAACTTCTTCATGTTCTCCTTGACGATATCGGTGCGGTCGTTCTGCGGGCTCACCGGATTGGTCCTGCTGCACTGGATCTTGCTCCCGCCGAGACGGCTGTACTCCCGGATGATCTCGGGACCGAGCTTCACGACGTGTCTGTCGTTCTCGCGTATCGCAAGCGCCTGCCACCCGCGTTTGAGCCCGACAACCTCGTACCCGTCCATCGTCGCCCGCTCGACGATCCCCGCTATCGCGGGATTGAGTCCCGGCGCGTCTCCGCCGCCGGTCAATACTCCGATCCTCATATCAGTCTCCTTCCCTGCGATCCAATGGTGTCTATATCGTTCCGGTCGTGTCGCATTCGCCCTTTTTCTTCATGAACTCTTCGAACGTCATCTGCTGCTTATAGCATTCGTTCTGCATATACCTGAGAAGCGGCAAAAAGGTCTTCGCGGGAACGAAGCCGGGGATGACCGTCACGAGCTCTCCATCCCGGTCGAGATACGCGAGAGAGGGGAATCCCTTCACGCCGAACGTGCGCGCGAGCGCCACGGGCGTCATCTCCTCGCCCTTGTAGCTTACCTTTTCCTTCATGCTTTCGGCGTCGATCCGGATCGTGACGAAGTTCTCGGCGAGGTATTTCTTGACCTCCGGATTCGAAAAGGTCTCGCGGTCCATGACCTTGCACCAGTGGCACCAACTCGTGTAGAAATCGATGACGACGTGCTTGTTCTCTTTCGCGGCGAGCGCCATTCCCTCGTTGAAGGGGAGCCACATCCCCGCCCCCTCCCGCGCGGATGCGTCCGCGGAGGTCTTCGATGGCTCTTTCGAGCCGCCTTTCCCGCCGCAGCCCATCGCGATCGCGACGCAGAGCGCCGCGACCGGCAGCGCATATGCCTTCTTCATGGGCCTTCTCCGCTCAATACCGGATCGGACGCCTCGTATTTCGCTACATAATAAGAAAATGCGTGGCGCCATGCAATGTACTTTATGGGCAGTAAACGGGGAAAATCATTTGATCTGCTGCTGCCACTCCTTGGTTTCCCTCTCTAGCCTTTGCTTCGTGGCGAGATGCTTAGCGCTCATGCCCTTCAAGCGGACCAGCAATTCATTCGCGTCTGCCGCCATGTTCGATCTTGCTTGGGTATCACTCATATCCAGCAAATCGGCAATGAACTTTGATCCAGGATACACTTGAAGAACACCCCCCGGAGCCTGGACCATGAAGAATCTGTCATACGGATGCTCCCAAGAGGCGACGAACACCACATAGCCGTCCGCAGGAGAATACGCTTCCAACAGTTCATAATACTTGTTTTCATACTCCGATTGGAGTCTCATGCCAGCAGAAGTCCATTCGTTTACGCCGTGCTCGACTACATACAAGAACCTCACCGCAATATAGGCAATGATGGAGCCGTCATTAAGAACTGGGAACACGTATCCATCTTCACTCGAGGTATTCAGAATATCCGACGGATCCGCACATTGCAGAATCGCTTCATCCGTGATCATTAGCTGCTTATATGGGACACCAAGATATGACTCTTTAATAGTGGGAACGATAGTACCATCTGGATATTTCGGCACCACTTTAGAATCGATCTCTACGATCCAATAAAAGTCCCTCAATCCTTCTCGGGCGGCCTTCCATACATCTGCAGGGATTTTCTGCCCATAAGTACTGGCAGAAAGGCTCACGATCATAGCAATAAACAAACTGATCACATTTCTCCTTGCAGTCTTCTTTGGGCATTCATTCTCGTGATGATGGATACAGATTGTCATGCCACAGTATAACTGTCAAATTGAATCCAACCAGGTGCGCCGGATTCCTGCACAAATTACTAACGCTTCACCCAGACTACAATAAGTGAACTCTTCATTCCTGGACCGATCACGCAAAGAGACACTTCTCATTGTTGTAAAATGCCTCAATGACCTCGATGACTCCTTCTTGAATATTCCCCATGCAGCGGCTATAATCCCCCGAAATGCCTCCTCTACGCATGAGCCCGTCGAGCGGGCGAGGTATCAAGCCGGAAGAAAGGAATATCATGGAACGCAATGCCAGAATGCTCGTTTTCGCCTTCGTATGCGCCTTCATGATTCTATCGATCGCGAGTGCCGCGGCCGAAAAGCCGGCGGCCGCCGGCGGCGGCGAGAAGACGGCGCACGTCGACACATGGCTCATGCTGGGACCATTCCCGTCCCCGCTGCCTGCGTTCACCGCCGGGGAAAAGCAGAGATTCGGCGCCGCGAAGCTCCTCTCCTATGAGGAGACTGCGCTTTCGGCGATAAAGCCGGTTCTGGGGTCGGCCCGGGCGCTTCTCTACGGAGCGAAGGCCTCGTGGCGAAGCGCCGCGGCCGATACGAACGGCGTATCGATCCCCGTCGGCGGGGAAACGCCGGCTATCGTCTATCTCGCCGCCTACGTCGAGGTCCCGCGTTGGACGAAGATCTCCGTGAGCGCGCGATCCAGCGATCCGTTCGCGATCACGATCGACGGCGTCGAGATCGTCATGAACGAGAAGGCCGCCGGGCTCGCCGAGAAGAAATCGGGAGAAGCGAAGCTCGATCGGGGCAAGCATCTCCTCCTCGCGAAGAGCGTCCGCATGGCCGCCGACTCGGCCGCCGCGGACTGGCGCATCGACGTATCCCTTGCGGGCGGCGGCCCGGACGGAGCGATCGGCGTCTCGCTCTCCCCCAAACGCGAAATCGCCCTGAACGAGATTCTCTGCATCAATCAGATCGCGAGAACCGCCGTCTCGCCGGACGGCAGCCTCGTCGCGATCAGCGTCGGCCTGCAGCCGCGGGCGAGCGAGAAGCGGCAGAGCTGGATCGAGATACGCCGGATGAAGGACGGCTCGCTCGAGCGCACGATCAGGGACGTCGACCGGATGTTCAACCTCCAATGGGCGCCGATCGGAAAGCGGCTCTCGTACGTGACCGCCGGAGACAAGGACACGCGGACGCTGGTGCTGCTCGATCTCGACACGGGCGAATGCGGCACCATCATCGAGAACGTCAAGAACCTCGACGATTACCTCTGGTCACGCGACGGGTCGTTCATCGTCTACACGGTCTCGGAAAAGGCCGAGCCGGACAAGCGGGGGCTCAAGCATCTGACGACGATCGAGGACCGGCAGGAAGGGAGCGGCGACCGCTCGTACCTGTACGTCACGACGGTCCCCGGCGGAGAGACGCGCCGCCTCACCGCCGGAAAGCACAGCACCAATATCTACGACGTCCATCCGGACGGAAAGCACGTTCTTCTTTCGAGGAGATACGAGGACCTTTCGCAGAGACCTTACGACGCGACGGACCTCTTCATCATGAATCTCGAGGATCAGAGCGTGGACTCGCTCTGGAAAGGGCGCTGGCTGAACAGCGCCTCGTTCTCCCCCGACGGAAAGAAGATTCTCATCGGCTCGGGGCCGTCCGCATTCGGGAACATCGGGCTCAAGGTGAGCGACGGCATGATTCCGAACGATTACGACGGCCAGCTCTACGTGTTCGACGTCGCGACGAAGACGGCGGAGCCCCTCACGCGCGATTTCGATCCCGCGGTTCAGGACGCCGCGTGGTCAGCGGTCGACGGGAACATCTACATCACCGCCGAGGTCGGATCAAAGACCGGCCTCTTCCGCTGCAACCCGAAGAAGAAGACCTTCGAACGCATCGAGACGGGATTCGACGTCTCCGAGAACGGCGACGTCGCGCGGAGCAAGCTCGTCGCCGCCGGCGTCGGCTCGAGCGCGACGGCGCCGCCGCGGCTCTATGCGATCGATCTCGCCAGGGGCGTCTCGCGAATGATCTACGATCCCAACGCCGAAACCTTCGCCGATATCGGCCGCGGCGCGGTCGAGGATTGGAGCTTCACGAGCTCGGCCGGCAAGACGATCGACGGCTGCTATTACCTGCCGCCCGGCTTCGATCCTCAGAAGAAATACCCGTGCATCGTCTATTACTACGGGGGCACCTCCCCGGTGAACCGCGCGTACGGCGGGCGCTCCCCGAGAAATCTCTGGGCGGCGCAGGGCTACGTGGTCTACGTTCTCCAGCCGCGCGGAGCGACCGGATACGGGCAACAGTTCTCCGCGTACCACGTGAACGACTGGGGCAAGGTCGTCGCGGGCGAGATCATCGAGGGAACGCGGAAGTTCGTCGAGGCGCACCCGTTCGTCGACGGTACCAGGCTCGGCTGCATCGGCGCCTCGTACGGCGGCTTCATGACGCAGCTCCTCGTCACAAAGACCGACATGTTCGCCGCGGCCGTCTCGCACGCCGGGATAAGCTCGATCACGAGCTACTGGGGAGAGGGCTACTGGGGATACGGCTACAACGCCGTCGCCGCCGCGAACAGCTTCCCGTGGAACAGGCGAGACATCTACGTCGATCAGAGCCCGCTCTTCAGCGCGGACAAAATCAAGACGCCGCTCCTTCTCCTCCACGGCTGGAGCGATACGAACGTCCCGCCGGGCGAGAGCGAGCAGATGTTCACGGCGCTCAAGCTCCTCGGCAAGAACGTGGAATACATCAAATTCGACGGGCAGGACCACTTCATCCTCGATTACAAGAAGCGTGTCGTCTGGTCGAATACGATCCAGGCCTGGTTCGACCGCTATCTCAAGCCGCAGTGAGCCGCACTCTGGCCGTGCCCGGCGGCGGGCCCTCGTTTCCGCGCCCGTAGGCGGGCTGTCAGCTGCGGA
>JAPLKY010000356.1 GCA_026387805.1 Candidatus Krumholzibacteriia bacterium | reverse complement strand
CCTCCAGGATTGAACAGAAGATTGTTCCGGGAATCGATGATCTCCATGTGTCCCGCCCCCGTGTTCCCGTGCACGTCGGCGCGAAGAAGATCGAAGAGGGAATCCCACGATCCGACGTCGCTCCAGCCGATATCGGCGGGGATGACGACGACGTTCGGCGCTTTCTCGAGAATCCCGTAGTCGACGGATATCGAGGGCATCCGCGGATACTCGCGCTCGACGATCCGCCGGAAGCTTCTCGTTCCGAGCGCGCGTTCGATCGCCCCGAGCGGCTCCATTCCCCCGGGAAAACAGCGCGACCATGCCGCGAGAAACACCGAAGGCCGCCAGAGAAAGATGCCGCTGTTCCAGTAGTACCGCCGCGCCTTGAGGTACGCGGCCGCCCGCTTCGCGTCGGGTTTCTCGTGGAACCTCTTCGCCCGGAATACCGTAATCCCGTCCCTCTTCTCGAATCCGCGTCCGGCCTCGACGTACCCGTATCCCGTGGCCGGAAACGAGGGCACGACGCCGAACGTGACGAGCACGTCGCGTCGCGCGGCGACAGCCGAGCCGGCGCGCACGATCCGTCTGAATCTGCGCTCGTTCGCGATCGTGTGATCGGCCGGACAGGTGAGAAACGGCTCATCGCCGCCGAAACGCCGCACGAGGGCCGCGGCAACCGCGATCGACGGCGCCGTGTTTCGCCCGACGGGCTCGATGAAGATATGGTCGGCGCGGAGCCGGGGGAGCTCCTTCCGGACCAGCGAAGCGAGGGACTCGATCGTGAGAACGATCAGGCGCTCCGGAGGTATGAATTCCGAGAGGCGTTTCCACGTGAGGGAGAGCATGCTTCCCTCCCCCGTGATATCGAGGAACTGCTTCGGCTTTTCCGCGCGGCTGTATGGCCAGAACCTTGTGCCCTTCCCGCCGGCAAGAATGACTCCGTACATGGGGATCACGCATCCATGAGTTTGGAGACGTCGATGTAGCGACCGAGAACGAGCGCGACTTCCTTCTTGATCGCCTCGAGGAGCTCCTTCGTCGAAGCTTCGAACCGGAGCACGAGCACGGGCTGCGTGTTCGACGCCCGGACAAGGCCCCAGCCTCCGTCGAATTTCACGCGCGCGCCGTCCACGTCGATCACCTCGCGCGTCTTCCTGAAGTGATCGCGCACTCCGCGGACGACGTCGAACTTGCGCTCGTCCTCGCAGGCGAGACGTATCTCGGGCGTCGATTCGTACCGGGTAAGGTCTCCGAGCAGCGCGCTCAGCGGCTCGGCCTCCCGCGAGAGGATCTCGAGGAGCCGGCATGCGGCGTACAGCGCGTCGTCGTAGCCGAAGTACCGGTCCGCGAAGAAAATGTGCCCGCTCATCTCTCCCGCGAGCAGGGCTCCCGTTTCGCGCATTTTCTGCTTGATGAGCGAATGCCCCGCTTTCCACATGAGCGGTTTTCCGCCGTGCTTTGCGATGTCCTCGATAAGGCTCTCGGAGCACTTGACCTCGAATATGATCGTCGCGCCGGGATGCTCCCGCAGCACGTCGCGGGCGAACAGCGCGAGCAGACGATCCCCCCAGAGTATCTCCCCGCGGTCGTCGATAACGCCGATCCGGTCGCTGTCGCCGTCGAACGAGACGCCGAGCTGGAGCTTCTCCGCGAGCACGGCGGCCTTCAACGCGGCGAGATTCTCGGGAACGGTCGGATCGGGATGATGGTTGGGGAAGGACCCGTCGGGTTCCATGAAGAGCTCGAGCGGTTTCACGCCGAGCTTCGCAAAAAGACCGGGCGTGACGAGCCCCGCGGTGCCGTTCCCGCCGTCCACGGCGAAGGAGACGGGTCCG
>JAPLKY010000117.1 GCA_026387805.1 Candidatus Krumholzibacteriia bacterium | reverse complement strand
GAGCACCAGAGGTAACCGCCGCCGAAAACGATGCCGCGGGGATCGGCAGCGGGCGCCTTGAAGGACGTGATGGTCGTCCCGTCGCTCGGATCGATCCGGGAGATCTTCTTCTCGGCGTTATCGCATACCCAGAGCGATTTTCCCTCCCAGGCGATGCCCATGGGGCCCGCGGCCGGCGCGTCGATGGCGATGACGGTTTTGCCCGAAGAGACGTCGGTCGCGTAGATCTTCGCATCTGTGGGATCCGTGCTCCAGAGGAGCTTCCCGTCCCATGCGAGGCCCGAGGGGAAATATCCCGGCGAGACGATCGAATCGAGGACCGCGCCGCTCTCGACGTCGATCCGGTAGAACATGTCCGTCTTCCTGTCGGCGATCCACGCGTTCCGGCCGTCCCATGCGACACCCGTGGGATGGTGGAAGGGAAGCACCGTTTTTTTCGAAATATCTCCCGGGGTCGCGGTGGCACCCGATGATAGCAGCATCATCAGGGCAGCGGCGCACATGCAAAGTCTCATCATTCTACCGCCTTCTCGTGAATAGGATATGTAGGACAGCCCCTCATGGCGCGAACCGGCAAGCGTTTGTTGTCGGCGCGGATTGCATGGAAGGAATAGTAAATGAACTAATTCGGGAGGTCAAGCTCTTATGGAATGGGTCGCCGCGGGGCCACCCGGCATGACCGCGGGGGATGTTGCGTGATTTGCGCGATTTCGGCGTTTACAAAGCGTTATTCTGCTGATACAATGCGAAATACGCGTTCGGGGCTGGTCATGGCGCGAAGGGGGTACGGCAATTCGTTCGTTCATTGCACGGAATTCGCTGATTCTTGTCGTCGCATCGTCCCTCGCCGGTTTTGCCGCTTCGGCAAAGGCCGGCGGCGAGGTTTGTGCGCGCGGGGGGACCGTTGTCACAGCGAGCCCGCCCGCGACGGCGGTCGGTGTCGAGATCCTGAAAAGGGGAGGCAATGCGATCGATGCGGCGGTGGCGGTCGGGTTCGCTCTTGCCGTGACCTACCCGCAGGCGGGCAATTTGGGCGGAGGCGGGTTCATGCTCCTTCGTCTCGGTACGGGAGAATCCTTCTTTGTCGATTTCCGCGAAACGGCGCCTCGTGCCGCTTCGCGCGATATGTACCTCGATTCGCTCGGGAACGTGATGGACGGGCTCAGCACCCTCGGGGCCATGGCGGCCGGAGTTCCGGGCACGGTCGCGGGCTTGTGCAAGGCGCATGAGCTTTATGGCTCCCTCCCGTGGCGCGAGCTCATGGAACCGGCGATCTCGCTCGCCCGCGAAGGCTTTCCGGTGAGCGAGAGGCTCGCGTCGTCTCTCGAGGAGCTCCAGGAATACAAGGACCGTTTTCCCGGGCTCCTGCAATATATGAAGAGCGACGGAACGCCCCTCGCGCCGGGGGATACGCTCAGACAGGTGACTCTCGCCCGTACGCTTCAGGCCATCTCCGTGGATGGTCCGGAAGCATTCTATCGAGGAACGGTCGCCGAGAGCATCGTTGAGGAAATGCGGCTCGGCGGGGGGATCATCGCGATGGAGGATCTCGCCGAATACGAAGCTCGCCTCCGGGAGCCGCTCAAGGGCAGCTATCGCGGTTACGAAATCGTATCCGCGCCGCCTCCCAGCTCGGGGGGGACGGTGCTCCTCGAGATCCTCAATATCCTCGAGGGCTATGATCTCCGCGGCAAGGGATTCATGTCCGATCAGACGATTCACTATATGGTCGAGGCGGAGCGGCGGGCGTACGCGGACCGGGCTCAATACCTTGGAGACCCCGACTTCTTTGATAATCGTTTAACGCTTTTGCTTTCAAAAGACTATGCGTCCGAGTTAAGAGAATCGATTACGCCGCGGGCGACCCCTTCAGCGGATCTCTCCGCAAGGCCCCGGATGAGCCGGGAGAAGCGCGAAACGACTCATTACAGCATCGTCGACGGGAACGGCTCCGCCGTCGCGGTAACCTATACGCTCAACGACAGCTTCGGCTCGAAGGTGGTCGTGCGTGGGGCGGGTTTTCTCCTCAATAACGAGATGGATGATTTTTCCATCAAACCAGGGCATCCGAACCTGTACGGACTGATCGGCAGCGAGGCGAATGCCATCGAGCCGGGGAAACGGATGCTGAGCTCGATGGCGCCGACGATAGTGCTGAGGGACGGGAGGGTATATCTCGTTCTCGGCACGCCGGGGGGCGCCACGATCATCACCACGATCGCGCAGCTATTGATCGATATGCTCGATTTCGACATGAGTCTCGAAGCGGCCGTTTCTGCGCCTCGTTTTCATCACCAGTGGCTGCCCGATCGCATCAGTGTCGAGAGCGGGGCTTTCGGCGCCTACCTGCGGAGAAGTCTCGTCGAGAAGGGGCATCAGATAGATGATCGCACGGCGCCGATCGGCGATGCGCAGGTGATCGAGGTCAGGGGCGCGGCCGCATGCGGCATGAGCGATCCGAGGGGGGATGGGGCGCCCGGGGGCGTCGAGCCCGAGGGGTCCGGCCCACAATGAAAGGAGCTGGTCAAAGGATTATGAGAACCACGATGATCGCGCTTTTGGTCTCGATGTTCGCGTTCATTCCCGCGGGGGCGCGCTCGGCGGGAAGCGAGGAAGTCGATCCCTACCTGATGCAGGAGGTATTCTGCAGATTCCCCTTCGCCCAGGTGATTCCCCTGGACAGCATCGGAGGATGGGGGCTCATCTACGCCGATACGTACGGCAAGCTGCATCTTCTCAAGGCGACTCCGAAGGGATGGAAGCTCGAATGGGAGCTGACGAACCTCGGAGTGAAGATACGGAAATTCTTCGTGCGGGATCTGGACGCGAACGGGGTCCCGGAGATAATCATCGCGACGGTGAGCGGGCGCATTCTCGTGTACAGCACGGAGACCTACCAGAACGTCTGGGAGAATCTCGAGGACAATTTCTCGTCGATACAGGCGATGGAGGTCGGCGATGCCGACGCGGATCCGCAGCTCGAGCTCGTTTTCATTGCCGATGGGCGCCTCTATATCGTGGATGGCATCAGCAAGAGCAAGCAATGGGTGAGCCAGCAAACCTTCGATGCCGTGGAGATCATCGTCGGCAACGTCGACAAGGATCCTCAACCGGAGATCATCCTCAACAGCGGGATCATCATCGATTCCCGGTTCAATAACGTCGAGGTCGCATGGGACAAACCCTTCGGCGACCGTATTATGCTGTTCGACATGAATAACGACGGGATTCCGGAGATCGTCGGGGAATTCGCTGATTATTCCCTGCGAATATACGACGTCTATGCGAGGCGAGAGGTCTGGTGATCCGGCGCCGCGATCCGCGCAGGCCGGAATTCGCGCGAATTGCCCCGGAAATTGTCTCAGAAAGTTGTTTCAAAAAAGAACGCTTTGT
>JAPLKY010000102.1 GCA_026387805.1 Candidatus Krumholzibacteriia bacterium | reverse complement strand
GCTTCATCGCTCAATGTGATCGAAACGGCATGTGGACCTCGAGGCATAGGAATCCTCCTCTCGTTTTTAGAAAGGATACCATGCCTCGGATATACTGTCAAGCTATACATGGGACATTACACTAGTATCATCCATTGATCGCTTATTCATGCATGTCCGGTAAGTGATCCGGCATTTCTTCAACGAATACCATGATCTCGTCTCTCACGCGGCGATAAATCGCGAGCGCCTCTTCTTCCGTCGCTGCCGCTCGCGCGAGACCCGGCGGGTCATCGAACCCGACATGAACCGTCTTCACCGCCCCCGGAAAAAACGGGCACGTTTCATTCGCGTCGTCGCAGAGGGTGATGACGTAGTCGAACCGGATATCCTTCAATGACTCGATAGATTTTGATTTCTGGTTCGATAAGTCGACTCCAACCTCGGCCATTACCTTCACGGCGAGGGGATCGACCTCGTGCGGCTTGGTGCCTGCAGAGTACGGCTCGATGATGTCCGCTTTGAGCGCGCGCGCCCACCCTTCCGCCATCTGACTGCGGCAGGAGTTGCCGGTGCAAAGAAAGAGAACCTTCAGCCGTTTCTCATCTGCTGGCATAAGATCTCCGGATCGTATTTCAATATCTTCGAAATCTTTCGCGCATCCTCTTCGATCACTCCATCGCGTCGCAACGATTCCACGACCCACTGCAGCGAGGATCGTATCATTGGGTCGCCTGAACCGGACGGAAGGCGATAATACGCCCATCGGCCGTCCTTACGGTGCTCAACGAGCCCAGCCGAGCTCAGGATCGAAAGATGCTTTGAAATTGTGGATGGGGCCAGATCGAACACCGAAATTATCTGGCACACACAGAGTTCCCTTCCCTTGAGAAGCATGAGTATACGAATGCGCTGCCGATCGGCAAGGGCCTTTGTAATCTGCAGAACCGATTCCATTCCGGACGTATTCATGTGCTCTCTCCTCAACCGTCGACGATTTTGCCCTCGAAGAGCTTAAGCGTTCGCGCGGCTCTCGAAGCTGCCCCGTGGTCGTGCGTGACCATCACAATTGTGCGTCCTTCGCGATGGATCTCTTCGAAAAACGTCAAGATCGCCAAGCCGGTATCCGGATCGAGATTGCCTGTCGGCTCGTCGGCGAGCACAACAGCGGGATCATTGGCAAGCATCCGCGCCAGGGCTACTCGCTGCTGCTGCCCAACGCTCAGCTCTGAAGGCTTATGGTCGAGCCGATCGCCGAGGCCGAGACGTTCCAGAAGGGAGGCCGCCTTGGCTCTCTGCTCATCCCCGTCGATGCCGGCGAGAAGGAGCGGAATCTGCACGTTTTCGAGTGCCGTCAGATACGGTATCAGATTGAACGTTTGAAAGACGAATCCAATTTTCTCTTTCCTCAGGGCCGCGCGCTTCTCGGGGTTGAGGTCGTAGAGCGACTCTCCGTCAACAAACACCTTTCCCTCAGCTGGGCGAAGCATGCCTCCGAGCATGAGGAGAAAGGTGCTCTTGCCGCTTCCGCTCGGGCCAACGATCGATACGAAATCGCCCGGTGTAATTTCCATCGTCACGTCGTCGAGGGCGAGCACTCTCTTGCCGCGATGATTATAGCTCTTGGTGACCGAGTGCATCTTCAGCATGCGTTAAACCTCCTGAAGGGCGGAAACGGGGTCGAGTCGGGCGGCGCGCCGGGCCGGGAAATAGCTCGCGGCGAGCAGGATGGCAATGCCGATCCCGAACGCCCAAAGCAGGAGCACTGGCATAGGCAATACCGGCACGCCAGCGATCCTGGGTCCGAGGACGACGGCTATTATCGTTCCGATGACGTAACCGGCGAGTCCCCCCGCAACCCCAAGCACCAAGGCTTTAAGGAGAAACAAACGCAGCACAACTCCGGAGCCGGCGCCTAATGCCATCAGAGTGCCGATTTCCCGACGCCGCTCAAATACATTCGCGAACATGTAGTTCGCGATGCTCGCTCCCCCAACGAGAACGATGATGACGAGAAAAAGCAGCGAAAGCCGCGACATCATGCGGTTCGTCTTGATCTGAGTGTCCACAATCTGGGAGATGGTGACAACTTTTGCATCAGGGAGCAGCTTGTTGATCTTCTGCACAAGCCCGCCCGAGATCGCATTGCAGCACCCAACAACCTCAATGGCATTCAGCAGCGAATCCTGACCTGCGAGCCGTTGAACGGTATGCAGATGCGCAAAGGCGCGCGAATCGTCGATCGTTCCCGTTTGGGGCAAAACGGCCGTGATGGTGAACGACGTGCCGAGAAGCGAAACGCTGTCTCCTTCGGCAACGTTCAATGAAGTCGCCATATCCGTACCCAAGAGAATCTCCGCCTCGCCAATCGTTTCAATGACACGCTTGCGGGATAAAGTCTCCTTGGTTGGTTCCGCTGCTTGCCCGGGAACGGCGACCACGGTCCCGCACCCTTCTGGCCTGGCGAAGATCCCGGCTCCTTGCCACGCAACCTTCGCCTGAAACTCGTTCTTGGGCAATATCCCGGTTAGCGTGAACTGCTTTCCATTGACCTCAACGGGCATGGAGAGCTTGGGAGATAGGTTATCCAGCCCCTGCAGATCCGAGTTCGTCAGTCGTCCCACGTATTCTTCGGGAAATACTTCCTGCTGCAGATCGGCGCTGTAGTAATCCTGCAGCGAAGCGGACTTGGGGAGGATGAGTATATTGGCACCCAGGGCATCAAGCTCCCGGGCAACAGCTTTTTCAGAGTAGTAAGTAATGTTCTTTATCGATACGATCACGCTGATGCCGAGAAGAATCGCCAGAAAGCTCGTACCGAGCTGATTCTTCCGTTCGAAGATTTCCCGCCAGACCAATGTCCTCAGTTTCATATGTTCATGCTCCTATTTCTTTGTCGGCCCGCACCCGACAGGTCCGCAACCCTTGGGTCCGCAGCCCCCCGAGGAAGCCGAAGCGAGCATTTTCAGAACCGCCGCCTTCGAGGTCGGGCCGTTCGTTACGCCGAGAACCATATTGGGCGGAACGAGAATCGCCGTCGCCGCATCCTTTGCATTCGGATCCATCTTGAGCTGCGACAGAAAACCTTGCTCTGCTTTATCCGCGGGATCTATCTTTACCACCGTCGTGTATGCCGCATAGCGCGTATCGGCCCTGAAGTCGTTGACGCCCGCCATGGCCTCTTTGTTGAATTGCGTCTTCTTGCCCTGGCAGCAGATGAAGACGAGCTTATTCTCCTGCAGCGCCTTCATGCTCTCCTGCATCCCGCGGCTCGCAATGGCGCCCTTCAATTTCTCCTCGTTGATATCCGCGGTCCGAAAACCGCCGGTGATGGCACCGTTGGGGGCAAAGGCGATGACAATGGGCATAGCGGCCGACCTTATGTTGTACTTCTTCACAATTTCGGCTTCGCTCGCATTCGCTATATCGACTGCTATCCATTCGGCGGACCGGCCCATCCCGCGCACGGCTTGCTCAATCGTCTTCCTCGCGAGTCGCGTCGCTTCGTCGTCCTGGCTGAAAAAGAAAACGAAGAGGTGCTTGTTTTCGCTTGCTGCTCGCCGCAGCGCCTCGGCTGCGGCTCCGTCGCCCCTTCTCTCTGCCGCTTGGTCCCGAGGCGCCACGGCATTATTGACCTTGGCCGGCGCCGCAATCTTCTTTTCTTGACCCTCTGAGCGCGCACACCCGGCAATCGCTGCGGCTGCAAGCAGGACGCAAAGAATAGCTAATGTCGCTGTCCGCATGATGTCTCACTCCTTTTCTGTGGGCCTTTGTCAACGCATACGCGGAAATCACCACAAGGACGAGAAGAATCACAATGGCAATCAATGCACGACCTATATCCATCAACACGGATCCATCACCATCTTGTAATACGCTTACGCACTCGCAAGATTCCCGAATAACTGCTGCAGCCCCTCCACCCCGACGGGTTCCTTGGGAACCCATGGAACAAGACTGGCGCGAGCCGCATGCCTCCATGCGACTTCCTTGATGAATACCGTTTCATTCACTTCGCGCGCGATCAGAAGAGGATCGCGCGAACCGGACCCGGTGAACGATTGATTGATGATCCACGCGTAGGGAACGATGCCGGCGCGGCGAAGATCATCCTGTAACATCGCAGCCTCGTGCACCGGCGTGGCCTCGGGAACCGTGACAATCAGCACACGCGTAAAATCCGGATCCCGAAGCCGCGGCAATATCTCACGAATTTCCTCGGGAAGATCGCTCGCGTGGCGGGAGACCTCTCTATGATACGCCTCTGTAGCGTCGAGCAAGAGAAGTGTATGCCCCGTCGGCGCGGTATCGAGGACGACAAAACCGTTCTGACCATCCGCCACCGTTCGTGCAAAAGCCTTGAACACGGCAATTTCTTCCGTGCAGGGAGAACGCAGATCCTCTTCGAGAAGCGCGCGACCCTGCTCATCGAGCGTGCTTCCGACCGTTTTCATGACGTGGTCGACATACATCTTCGTTTCATATTGGGGATCGATGCGGCTCACGCGTACGCCAGGAATCCGGCCGAGGGCATCCGCTACATGCGCTGCGGGATCAGTCGTAGAGAGATGAACCGGGAATCCTCGCCGAGCGAGCTCGGCGGCTATGGCCGCGGCGATGGTCGTCTTCCCCACGCCGCCTTTGCCCATCGTCATGATGACGCCTCGACGCATTCGGGTGAGGTCGTCCATCAATGCCGCCAAAGGCCCGAGAGACAAATCCTCCAGGGTAAACGGTTTCGCAGCGGACACCGCGACACGTTCATCTCCCGGGGCAAACAACGTTCGGAGGGCTTCAATGCCGATCAAACTGTAAGAACGGAGCTTAACCTCGCTCACCGGCATTCGCGCAAGGAAAGACTCCATGCCGCGCAGAGCCTCACGGCTGCGACATTCGAGTGCGAGCGCTATTCCGTCATCGGGAAGCTGCGCTCGATACAAGCCATTGAGAACAAGCGTCTGATTGTGCACTCCGAGAGCCGCGAGCTCATTACTTGTCCGCTCGGCCTCTTTCAGCGCGGCCTTTTGAGGGCGGCTCACAAGCACGAGTGTCGTCTGTTGCTCGTCAGTCAACGCCTCTGCAGCGTCCTCATAAAGCTCTCTCTGTGCCTGCAAACCCGCCAGCGGCCCCAGGCAGGACGTCCCCGCCGAGCTCGTCTCGAGGAATCCGTTCCACGCCATGGGTAGTTGCATCAGCCGCAGGGTATGACCGGTGGGAGCGGTATCGAAGATAACATGGTCGAACGCCGCAGTCGCACCGGGATTCCCGATCAGCTTGGAAAACTCATCGAATGCGGCAATCTCCATCGTACACGCTCCGGAGAGCTGCTCTTCCATGCTTCGCAGGGTTGCGGCCGGAAGCTTGCCCCGATACGGCTCGACCAGACGCTCGCGATATTCGCGCGCGGCCTCAGCCGGATCTAGGTTCAATGCCCAGAGGCCTGGCGCCCCGACAATCGGCGTAGGTTCCGACGAGAGCTCCGTCTCGAGCACTTCATCGAGATTCGAAGCGGGATCGGTGCTCACGAGCAGCACCTTCTTCCCTCCATCGGCCAGCGTGAGGGCCGTCGCACACGCTAATGATGTCTTGCCAACTCCACCTTTGCCGGTGAAAAAGAAATGTCGCGTTGGTCGTTCAATGAAGGGTAACAAGGCATTCCTTTCTTATTTCAGCAACATCTGACGCCCGATTCAGTCGAGCCCGAATCTCCACAGGCTTTCGAGGGAGCGTTTTCGGGAGCGGTCGCGCCGAGAAATTTATCGGCGAGCTTCAGGATAGCTTCCGCGGGGGTCTCCTTGACCGCCTTCGCGGTGGCGACGGCGCTCGCCATATCTTCTTTGGAGACACCGAGTCTCCGAGCCGCACTGTAATGGTACTTGAAGCATACTTCGCAGTTGCAGGCAATGGCCGCTCCGAGCGCGACCAGCTCGGCGACGGCGGCGGAATAGATCCCCGATTGAGACTGTTCCGGAACGCCGCACAATGACGCAAGCTCGCTCCGCTCCGGATAGATCCCGCGGCTGGCGATGCGCCCATCGATCAGAATGAGCGGCAGACAATCCTCTTCATTATCGAGCAAAGCCTCCCTCACAACCTCGTTTTCC
>JAPLKY010000411.1 GCA_026387805.1 Candidatus Krumholzibacteriia bacterium | reverse complement strand
TCAACAGCCGCCTCGACGCCCTGCAGGCCGCCGTTCTCCTCGTGAAGCTGCGACACGTGGACGCGTGGCACGAGGGGCGAAGAAAGAACGCCGCGTATTACGCCCGCGAGCTCTCGAAGATCGGGGGAGTGACGATTCCCTACGTCGAGCCCCACAACGAGAGCGTGTACAACCAGTACGTGATCCGGGTGAAGGAGCGCGACGCGCTGCGGGATCATCTCCGCGCGCGAGGAGTCGGCTGCGACGTGTATTATCCCGTTCCGCTCCATCTCCAGAAGTGCTTCGCGTTTCTCGGTGGGAAGGCGGGGGATTTTCCCGAATCCGAGCGGGCGGCGCGCGAGACGCTCGCTCTTCCCGTGTACCCCGAGCTCGGGATCGCCGAGAAGGAATACGTCGTTTCGTGCATTCGCGATTTCCTGGAGCGCCTCGCATGAAGGTCGTCTGTTTTTCGGAGATCCAATGGCGCTACGTGAGAACGCGCAAGCAGCAGGTGCTCTCGCGCTTTCCGGCCGACTGGGAGATTCTCTTTCTCTCGAGCGTCGTGAGGGGGAAGCCGAACAATTTTCGCCCCATGCGGGACGGCCGTGTCGTTCACGTGTGCGTGCCGATTTTCAAGAACGTTCCCCAGCGCCGGCTTCGCGCCCTGCTGGCCCTTCCCCCGGTGCGCTTCGTCTGGAACGCCGTCATACTCGCGTGGCTCTCCGTGATTCTTCTTGCGACCGGCTTCTCGGGACGCAACCGCGTCTTCTACGTCTCCAATATCTACTACGCGGCGATCCTTCCGTTTCTCCCGCGTTCGCTCCTCCTCTACGACTGCAACGACGATCATCTCGCGTTTCCCGATACGCCGCCGTGGGCGCGGAAGTACTTCCTCGCCCTCGCGCGATCGGCGGATCTCGCGATCGCGGTCAGCACGAGGCTCGCCGAGATTCTCGGCGAGGCGGGAGCAGCGGACGTGCGTCTCGTGGGGAACGGCGTCGACTACGATCTGTTCCGCTCGGCCGCCGAATCGGGCGTTCCGGACGACATGAAGGGGATCGCCCGCCCCGTCATAGGCTATTCGGGGGTCGTGGCCCAGTGGTTCGATTTCGAGCTGTTCGATTCCATAGCCGAATCCTTCCCGCGCTGCTCGATCGTCATGGTGGGCCCGGTGTTCGGCGCGCAGGCCGCGGAGCTCGCCGCGGTGGCGTCGCGCCGCGGCAACGTCTTCCATCTCGGGGCGAAGCCATACGAGAGGCTCGGGAGCTACATCGCGGCGATGGACGTCTGTATCATTCCGCTCAAGAGAAACAAGCTCATGCGATCCGCCGATCAGAACAAGCTCTACGAATACGCCGCCTGCGGCCGGCCGATCGTCACCATGAAGCATTCAGAGGATCTCGAACCTCTCCGGGGAATGGTTCACCTCGCCGGGTCGCACGCTGAGTTCATCGAGGGAATCCGGCTCGCGCTCGCCTCGGGCGCGAACCGGGAGACGCTCCTCGAGTTCGCTCGAAAGCGGAGCTGGCAGGCGCGCGCGGACGAAATCGTCTCCCTCGTGCGGGAATCGATCGCGCGGAAGCGCTCCGGCGGGACGCCGGAACGACACAACAACCGAAACGGGCACGCAGGAGTTTGAAAGGAGGATCCATGGGTCGATCGTTCAGGCAGATCGTGCTCGCGCTCGCCGTTCTTGCGCTTCTCGCGGGAGGCTGCGCGAAGCGCGAAGGGACTTCCGCGCTCTTCGTCCTCGAGGAGCTCGAAGCGGCGTCCGCCGTGAAGAATCCCGCCGAAAGGGTCGAGCGTCTCTCGATTTTCATAGGCAACCACCCGGACCACCCGTACCGGTTCATGGCGTATAACCGGATGCTCGAAACGCTCGGGACGGAGATGAAGGATGAGACGGGGATGGAGAAACGCCTTGCCGAGGCGCTCGGCAAGGAGACCGATTTCACCGCGCGAGGCGAGCTGCTTCTCGGCAAATTCGTCTATCTCATGGAAAAGGACAAATCCGCCGCGGCGGCGTTCGCCGATTCCCTGTTCCTGACCGAGCGCTCACCGCGGCTCTTTCTCATCATGGGATACTACCTTATGGATCCGAAGGTCGATCAGGATCTCGCCGCCAGGTGTTTCCTCAGATCGGCGGATTTCTCGACCGGGCAGTACGAGAAGGCGCAGGCGATCGCAATGGCGGGCACGGTGCTCGAGGAGCGGGGAAAGAGGGACGAGGCGAAGCGGTATCTCGAGCTGGCGATCGGAAATCCCGACGCGGATCTGCTCCTGGGGAAGATACTCTGGGAGGAAGGAAAGCAAACGGAGGCCCTCGATGCGTACGTCTCGTGCGCCGCGCACATGCCGGGCGCGAGGGCCGATGTGAAGCTCGACAGTCTGTACGCGCTCGTCAATCCCGGGGCGAGGGATCTCGACGAGGCGATCATGGCGAAGCGGATCGGAGATGAGGGTCCGATGCCGGAAGGCGTGTTCGTCGATCTCGACGGGAAGCCGTACGATCTTTCGAAGCTCAAGGGCGCGAAGATCGTGCTCTACGCCCTGAGCCCCACCTGAATGCCCTGCGTTGCGGAGTTTCCGCAACTCGAGCGTCTCTATGGTAGGGAGAAGGAGCTCGGCTTCAAGTTCTTCGGCCTTGAGGTCAAGGGGCTGCTCGCCAAGATGCGCGACGTCGTGAAGGAGAAGAAGACGACCTTTCCGATCCTGCTCGACGACCGCCGTCTCGCGCGCGAAGTTCTGCAGATTCCGGGGACGCCGACGATCTTCATCGTCGACGGACAGGGGAGAATACGCGCGCGTCTCTTCGGAGCGGCTGAAGATATTGACGGAATCATCGCGGAAGTGCTGCGGAAGATCTGAGGTAAAATAATCGGGGTTCCCGTTCTGTAGTTGTGGCCAAGGTGCTGTGCTGCAAGTCCTGACGGGAACCCCTTTTTGTCTCTCCCGGTCTCTTTTTTTTCTGAGACCTGTTTCAATATAATACGAAATTGTTTTTAGTCAATAATTATTATTCCATTCTTTGAATAATTATATCATCTCGTATCTATTTGATGTGTAACGAGATATATATGGTCGGGGGTGGACGTTTTCAAGAGAATAGGGTGAAGTACCTATATCTCAAAAAGCGCCGGATCGCATCACGTGCGCTGCGTCCCCGCAAGGTGGTGCGCTGCCCTCAGAGGCTCGGGAATACGGAAGCGCCCGGTGCACGAGAGGACGATCGAGACCGCCTTCTTCAGGCTCACGAGGTGCCCGACCGACACATAGAGCGGTTTCGTCCGGTCGCGAGTCCTCACCACCGAGCCGATCGTCCTTCCCTTCGGATCGATGATGGGGGCTTCGTCGCCGCGATTCGGTCCCGGCTCCTCGTACCGGCCGAAGAGGGGGGATTTGGCGCAGCCGATCGTGGGAATCCCGAGAACGAGCCCGAGATGGCTCGCGAGCCCCAACCCGCGCGGATGCGCGATTCCCTGGCCGTCGCAGAGAAGGCAGTCGGGCGTCCGACGAAGCCTCCGCCACGCCTCGAGAAGGACCGGAATCTCGCGGAACGAGAGAAGACCGGGGACGTACGGAAACGCGCAGGGTCCCTCGAAAACGCTCGAATCGACGATATCGAGGCCGGGGTATGCGAGAACGATGAGAGCCCCTCGCGCCTCTCCCCTCGAGGGGAAATGCACGTCGGCCCCCGCGATGAGCCCTATCGCGCGTCCGTCCCACGAGCGCTTCACGAGCGGGCGGAGTCTCTTCTGTATTTCGATCCCCTCCGCGGGAGAGACGTTCCAGACGTCAGACGAGCTCAAACTCCTCCTCCGGAAACGGGACGTGGACGGGAAAGCCTCTTTCGGCGAGAAGCGCGGACAGCTTCTCGGACTGGTCTTCCTCGCCGTGAACGACGAAGACCTTTTTCAGACGGCCCTTGAGCGGCGCGACGTACTCGACCAGATCATGCTGATCCGCGTGCGCGCTGAAGGCGTTCATGACGACGACCTCCGCCATGAGCGCGTGCTCCTCCCCGAATATCCTCACGACCGGCTCGCGCTCGACGATCCTTCTTCCGAGCGTGTTCTTCGCGGCATAGCCCACGATGAGGATCGTATTGGCGGGATTCTGGATGTTGTTCCGCAGATGGTGCAAAATACGCCCCGCTTCGCACATCCCCGAGGCCGAGATGATGATCATGGGCCTCGGGTCTCCGTTGAGCTTCTTCGAGTCGACGACGTCGGTGACGTACTTGATCCGCTTCGTGCCGAACGGATCGTCGTTGGCGCGGATGCGGCGGAGCATCTCCTCGTCGAAGCATTCCTCGTGCCGCCTGAACACTTCGGTGATGTCGACGGCGAGGGGGCTGTCGACGAAGATGGGGATCTCCGGGATGCGGTTCTCCCTGATGAGCATGCTCAGGAAGTAGACGACCTCCTGCGTCCGCTCGAGCGCGAACGAGGGAACGATGATTTTCCCCTTCCGCTCGACGGTCGCGCGAACCGTTTTCGCGAGCACCTCGGCGGCTTCCTCCATCGATGCGTGGGTCCGGCCGCCGTACGTGCTCTCGACGATCAGGTAATCGACGTCGGGCGGCGTTTCGGGATCCCTGAGAATGGGCACATGCTTTCTGCCGAGATCGACTGCGTACGCAAGCCGCCTCGATGCGCCGTTC